>JAOINQ010000019.1 GCA_028139685.1 Betaproteobacteria bacterium | reverse complement strand
TCCGTGGACTGATTACAGTAAGGAACAACTAAGTGAATATGTGGGAAAAGTCGATCATCCAACCAAAATGTTGGAAATCGAAGAGCTAGGATTTTCATCAGAGAGTAAACAAATAAAACTGAAAATTGGTTCCGAAGGAGCTAAAAAATTAGTAGACGATTTTTTTAAAATAATTAAACATTACGAATACTCCAGAAATTTTCCCGGTAAAAAAGGGGTCTCTTATTTATCTACTCATTTTCGCTTCGGGACAATTTCTGTAAAAAAAGTGGTTCATTCAATTTTTAAAAAAATACAGGAGTTCAAGCAAAACGGTATTGATACAGAAGGGATGCAGTCGTGGTTATCAGAATTAATTTGGAGAGATTTTTACATGCAAATCTTATTTCACTTTCCTCATGTGGAAACCGGATGTTTTAAAAAAAAATATGATAGGTTGATTTGGGATATTAATGATGATCTATTTGTCAAATGGACAGAGGGAAAAACCGGCTACCCCATAGTTGATGCTGGCATGAGGCAGCTAAATGAAACTGGATATATGCACAACCGCTTACGCATGGTTACTGCCAGTTTCCTTACCAAGGATCTAGGGATTAATTGGCAAGAAGGAGAAAAATATTTCGCAAATAAATTGTTGGACTTCGATCTCTCTGCAAATAATGGAGGTTGGCAGTGGGCTGCGTCCACCGGATGTGACGCACAACCTTACTTTCGAATTTTTAATCCAACAAGCCAGGCAAAAAAGTTTGACCCTGAAGGCGAATTTATAAAAAAGTATGTTCCTGAACTCGAAAATCTCTCGTCTAAGCAAATACACGAGCCCTGGAAAATACAGGATTTACTGGGGAGCGAATATAAAATAAGGTATTGCAGCAGGATTGTTGATCATGATGAAGCAAGGAGAAAAACTTTGGATAGGTTCAACGCGGTCTCCGATAACTAGCATAAATAATTAAATCTCTACCATGTCAAAGTCAGACTTTTGTGCCCCGCACTCAGGACACGTCCAGGTGATAGGCACATCTTCCCACTTAGTCCCCGGCTCAATACCCTCATCTGGAGAGCCATCCTCCTCGCTGTAAATCCACCCACAAATAAGACACATATAAGTTTTCATTTCACTCCCTTAAAAATTAACTTGCCGTTTAATCGCTCCTGTAGCTCGGAAGTAAGCAAACATTCGTGTGCTAAAACTTAATAAACGAATTGAGAAATAAAAAAACCATCAATAAAAAAAGGCTTTAAATCAACAAGTTTACGAACACTTTGTTCACCATAGCGTAAAATACGAAGGTTAGGAAAAAAAATAATAGAAAAATGCAGAATATTTCAAAAAGCCAAAACTATTTTAACAAAGCCAAAGACTTGATTCCTGGTGGTGTCAATAGCCCTGTTAGAGCTTTTAATTCCGTAGGAGGAGTTCCCCGATTTATACAAAAAGCCTCTGGACCTTACTTGTATGATGTAGATGGTAACCGATATGTAGATACGATCTGCTCTTGGGGGCCAGCTATCGTAGGACATGCAAATGAGGAAGTTATATCAGCGGTAAAAAACTCTTTATCAAATGGTTTAAGCTTCGGCGCACCTACTGAAGGGGAAACGATTCTTTCAGAAATGATAAAGGAACATGTAAGCTCCGTTGAGCAAGTAAGGTTAACTTCATCGGGTACTGAAGCTACAATGTCAGCGATCCGGCTTGCAAGGGGGGTTACTAATAAAGACAAAATTGTAAAATTTGAAGGTTGTTATCATGGTCACGTAGATTCTCTCCTTGTAAAAGCAGGTTCAGGCTTACTCACATTGGGAAATCCTACATCTGGAGGCGTTCCAAAGCCATTCGCTGCCGAAACTATTGTGTTACCGTATAACGACCCTCAGGCTTTGGTTGAATGTTTTGAAGCCTTTCAAGATGAAATTGCAGCTGTCATCATTGAGCCGATAGCTGGAAACATGAATCTTGTAAAACCTAATAAAGAATTTCTCAAGTTAGTGCGCAATACCTGCGATAAATTTGGATCGTTATTAATATTTGATGAGGTTATGACCGGTTTCAGAGTAAGTCTTGGAGGAGCCCAGGAAATACTTGACATCATTCCAGATTTGAGCACGTTTGGAAAAGTAATTGGAGGTGGTATGCCAATGGGTGCGTTTGCCGGGAAAAAGGAAATTATGAAACATCTAGCTCCTTTAGGGCCGGTTTACCAAGCCGGTACGCTTTCTGGCAACCCCATAGCCGTTGCTGCTGGAATCGCCACGCTAAAGATTGTTTCACAACCAAATTTTTTTAGGTCACTTGAGCTTCTCACTAATGAATTGATCGTTGGATTGAGAGATATTGCTAGAGACCGGGAATTTAAAGATTTTTCCTCTGATTACGTGGGTGGTATGTTTGGAATATATTTTAGACCCGAGATTCCAAAAACCTTTAATGATGTTCTAGATTCTAATATAGGTCTTTTTAAACGGTTCTTTCATGAAATGCTTAGACGCGGAGTTTATCTAGCTCCTTCCCCATATGAAGCTGGGTTCTTATCTATAAAACATGAAGGGAAACCTGTTCAGGAAATTCTAGAAGCTGCTAAAGATTCGTTTGACGCAATCAATGAAAAAAAAGACCAATAAAGATGTTTGTGGCCGGTTTGCTCCATCACCCACAGGACCATTACATTTAGGTTCTCTAGTAACCGCTCTGGCTAGCTTTTTAGACGTGAAATCTGAAAACGGAAAACTGTGGCTACGTATAGAAGACAGCGACAGTCAAAGGAGTAAAACAAATTATATCGAATTAATAAAGCAACAGCTGGTTGATCACGGCATTGTATGGGATGTCTGGCCCAACCTAGCACATGAGAGAGAGGGCGTGATTTATCAAAGCGAAAGACAACTCATTTACTCTCATTTTATGTATTATCTGAGCTCGTTAGACCGAACATTTCTATGCAGATGTACAAGAAAGTCATTGTCACGAACAAACCAATTTATTGAATTTCTAGAATCTGGAGAAATACGATATCCTCAAATTTGCAGAGATCGCAAGAGCGTCTGGTTATATGAAGAACAAACTTTACGGTTTAAATCAACCAATCGTGATGACTTTGTTATAAAAAGGTTGACTACGGGAGACTTTTCTTATGCTTTTACTGTTGTAATTGATGACTACCTACAGGGAATAACTAGAGTGGTCAGAGGGGACGACCTAAAATTTACTATCGAGCGGAACCGACAAGTACAGGCAATCCTCGGATTTCCCTTTCCAACCATATTACATGTACCAGTGGTCAGAGACTCTAACGGCAGAAAGTTATCAAAAACAGATGAGCACTCAAAATTACGAGGAGGGAAATTCATAGAAAAACAGATTGCACAAAGCTGGACGCATCTTAGGAAAAATATGCCTTCCTCATGGATAAAAAAAGTTACACCCGCTTATGAAAACTATTTCTAAGTGTTGTCTAAATAGGAAAATAAAATGTATGCAGACAATATCGATAGGCCTGCCCAACCAATAACCTCAACATATTTTCTTAATTTTTTTTCTATATTATCGCCCCCTTTTGAAATGATAAAACTAATAAGAAAAAATCGCATACCACGCCCCAAGAATGATGCTACTAGAAAAGGAACAAACGCCAATCCAGTTACCCCAGAAGTTACAGTAAAGATCTTATAGGGTATAGGCGAAAAGCCAGAAACCAAAACAATCATAACTCCCCACTCAGTTATCCATTCGGTCGTAATCTCCACACTTTTCTCATTAAACATCCAACCCAGGGTTTCTAAAAATAAATCTGCGAAATAAACACCAACAAGATACCCCACAACCCCACCAAGAACTGAAAATATTGTTGTAAGCATAGCAAAATAATAAGCTTTCTTTGGATTAGAAATACTTAACGGAATCAAAAAAAGATCGGGTGGTATTGGGAAAATAAAGGATTCAACAAAACTCACAGCAGAAAGCATACTTACGGCATGCTTATTTTTTGCCCATGAAATAGTAGCATCATACAACCTAGTAAATAAATTTCGCATTATCAACATCCAATTTATTTAATTCAATGATGACCTCGTCTAAATTTTGACAAATTTTTGTTTTTAATAGCTGATCTTCTGATAAAAATTCTTCGTCAACGACATGCCTCAGAAATTCGAGTAATTTAGAGTAGTAACCATTGATATCCACTAGTATCAAAATTTTTTCTTCGACACCTAGTTGTGTTTTCGCCCATAAATCAAAAAGCTCATCAAGTGTTCCAATTCCTCCGGGCAGGACAATGGCCGCGTGACAGGTTTCTATCATTTTTTCTTTTCTTTCACTTAAGCTTTTAACTACAGTAACCTCGTCAATATTTTCTAAAATAGGCTCCTTCTCCGCAAGTTTTTCCGTTATCACTCCGTACACCCTCGCTCCGCTTTTCTTTGCTGCCAGAGCTACAGAGCCCATTATTCCCTTACCACCTCCTCCATAAAATAATATATATTTATTTTTCCCTAAAAAATTACCTAAATTTCTGGCAAAGTCTACCCATACCTTTTTTCTACCGGTCCGGTGCCCACAAAAAATGCAAACTCTTTTGGTTACTTCAGTATTCATCTAGCATTCCACCGGTATTCAAATGATTTGTTTCAGCCCACTTGATTATCTTAAAATCGCTTTCGTATCTTTCTAACAAAAAAAATGCTCCGTTTGGTATTACCCACTTTCTTTCTGAACTCAAAGCTTTATTCATGATTATCCTATACAGCACATCAAGAACGCCTCCATGTGTCATACAAACCACAACCCCCTTTATGTTGATGATTGAAAGAAAATCCAGAAATTCTTTTACTCTAATGGATACATCGTTTAAGCTCTCGCCCCCATTTGGTCTATAATTTATTTCAGCCGTCTTAAGTAAAATTAATTTTTGTTCGTAAGCTTTAGCAGAGTTGATGTTTCCTATTTCAAAACCTTCAACTATCCCAAGACCTCTTTCAATTAAATTTTTTGAGCATATGATTGCTTTTTGTTTTTTCCTAGCCAATGGCTCTACAGTGCTGTACGCTCGCTTTAAAGGACTCGAAAATATCAATTCTATATTCTCTTTATCCAAAGCCTTGCTTATTGCAATAGACTCCCTTTGACCATCACCATCTAAATCGGTATTAGTATGACCTTGGATTTTTTTTTTTATTCCAATCTGTTTGCCCATGCCTAATTAAAACTATTTTCATGCTCACCTTTCACCCTGAAAAATTACAATGCTCGCTGTAAGTATTACAGCACAACCTATACCTATTTGCCATGTAAAAACCTCTCCCAAGAATAGAATGCCCCATAACGTTCCAAACATAGGTACAGAATACGTAACACTAGATGATGCCGTAGGACCAAAAAATTTTAATACTTGAAAATACAATAGATACGCAAGCCCTGTACAAAAAACTCCCAAAATTACCAAAGAATAAAATCCCTTCAAAGATAATTCCGGGATTTCATCTAAAGTAAAGTAATTAATTGGAGTAAGAATGATAAAAGCGCTTAACAATGACATAAAAGATAAAGCTATCAATGATTCATTTTTAAAAAAATGAATGGCAAATATACCAGATAAAGAATAACAAATCGCCGCTCCCATAGAAGCCAAACAAGATATAAAAATCTCTTCACTAAATCTCAAAGGGCCAAGCCCAACAACCAGCACAACACCTACAGTCCCTATCAAAACTGCAAACCTGGTTTTCTTAGTCGGGATCGTTCCAAAAAATGCTCTTCTAGCACAAACAGTTATCAATGGTACTAGGGAGTTTATTGTAGCTAAATAGCTAGCTGGTAAATGCATTGCAGAGAAGCTGGTTAAAGCAAATGGTAACGCACTGTTTAAAAATCCTAAACCAAATAAAAAAAAAAGTTGGGATGGCATTCTACTAAACAAAAAAAATGGTAGTAAAAAAATACAGGCGAAAAAAATTCTTCCGTTGGCAAGACTAATAACGTCAAAATGCATAGAAGCTAGCCGCAAAAAGATAAAGGAAAGTCCCCACAAAGAGCCGAGCAATACAAATATTGTTATGTTGAACAGGTAACTTTTACTTAACACTAATTAGTAAATTGCAAAAGTTGAGATCGAGTAAGTCTCGCGATATCTCTTTCAGGATCGTTTGCTTCAATAGAGTACCTTTGGCCTTTTATCCATAAAAAAACATTTTCTGGATCGCCTACAACCACATAAATAGGGTACTTTTCGATTAGGACCTTTTCATTTTCTTGCACAACAAATTCGTCAATGGACTCATCCGCGAACTTTATCCACAACCATGTTGTACTTCTAACATCGAAAATTACTTTAGGAACATCTTCATCAATTCCTAGCGTTTCAAGATTAATTTCCTTCGAAACTATGAAAGGTCTGAGTTCATCAAATTCTAATTTTTTGTTAGCGAGGTTTTCGTTGAAATTATTAACGCTATCATTTATTTCATTTAAAAGCTCCGAATAATCTTGAGGCTCAGTCATATTTCTCTCATTGAAAGACTCCTCAATAACAACCTCGACTTTCTGCTGCATAGTTGATGCTGGGAAACTATTTTTACTGGCGATCTTTTCAACTGAGAGAGTCCCTCTATCATCTAAAAAATATACTCCAGTAATTGCAAGCAAGACAAGCCCATAAACATATCTAAGTAGGATACGGTTTTTTTCAAATAGCTCATTTTTTTCTTGGTGATTCATCCGAAGTTTCGAATAGGACATGGGCGTGGATCTCGGAACAACCATTGGTTTCCTAAGATTCTCACGTACGGCAGTGGTTTGGGTAAGCCTGGACCTTCCCTCTAAAATACCACCAGAAACTTTATAATCAAGAGAAGCATCTTTCTCCTCATCCTGATCTTCCTGTTTAGTAACCCTTTGCTCTAACTGCTTTATTTTTGATTCGGAGAAATTTAAGGCTAACGCGTAACGTCTTAATAAATCTAAATAGAACGGAGGTCCGTAAAAAATTCTTAACTCGCCCCCCTCAATCGCGTTGATGTGATGCTTCGTGGTTCTCAGGTCAAGAACAAAATCCAAACTAGTTTTATCAAGCGCCTCTCTTGCTTTTGCGAGCTCGATCCCAACATTTTTAATTTCAACCTGAGAAAAATCATCAAACGTCATCAGAAATCCGTATTAGAATGTTATTGGTAGGGAAGGCACTAGTTAGAGTTTAATGGTAAATAGCAAAGATAACCACATGGAATGTGAAATAAAATGGAACGCCGGTGATGGAATATCTTTCACCGCTAAAACTGGGTCGGGGCACCTAATTGCGTTAGATACGGGAAAAGATATCGCAGGGTCAACTTCTGGCCCCCGTCCCATGGAAGCATTTCTTGTCGGGGCGGTCGCATGCACCCAGTATGACCTTGTAGCTGGTGTTAAACAGGCTGGGGGAATTCTGCATTCATGCAAAGCTTCAGCCAGCGGAATTCGAAATGAAAGTAGTCCAAAAATATTTACCAAAATTTCGGTACATTTTTCTATAGAATCGGATAACATTTCCCGAGAGGCGGTCAAGCAAATTTTGGATGACTCTAGAGAGCTACATGGCTCGGCGATGAAGATGCTTGGGGAAACTGCAGAAATACTATTTGATTTTGACCTATCCCCCGGTAGTTTAAAATTTTAACTACAATCAAATAAAATCAAAAAGCTATGAGACCGTATTTTCTCAACGCGATATTAGGTCTGCCCTGCGATTTACCGAAAAACCAGCTTCAGACCTAATGCTATTTCGTGGCCTCTCTTCTCCGTAGCTGATTGTCTCAATCCTGTCTCCATCAATTCCCATTGATACAAGAGCTGCCTTAACCGCATCTGCCCTCCGTTGTCCAAGAGCTAAATTGTATTCGATGGTCCCTCGCTCATCACAATTTCCCTCTATCTTAAGCCTAGAACCTGGTATAGCCCGCATGTACTCAGCAAAAACCTCAATTGTAAGCGCATATTGTTCCTTAACTTCAAACTTATCGTAATCAAAATAAACTGATGGTTCTGTTGAGGCTAACTTTTCAGCAGCTAGCATTCCAGGGGTAACTATTTCAGTTTCAGCGAAAGAATCTCCATTTTCGCCCGTAGGTTCAACAACTTGTGAAGCCAAATCTTCCGGGGCATCCTGTCGAGTCGCACAACTAGCTAAAAACAACAGTGTGCCAATTATAACTAATCGATTGATCATAATTTACTCCCTCTGACTTCCATTGAGTTTAATTTGCTATCCTTTTGTTACCACTAATACACAAAGTTATTATAAGGAGTTTAGCTTACTGTTTAAAGTGAAACAAAGATTAATTCGGATAATTATTTTTGAACTGTTAGTCCAAAACGCCATATACCATTGCAGTTATATGGAACAACCATTAATATATGCTCCAAAACCCCCAAAGTCATTAGACTTGCAAGAAGTATATTCCCAACATGCTGGCTGGTGCCGAACGACGTGAATGCGTTGTTCCAAAACAACAGGTTAATAGTGAAAGCTAATGCGAAAAGAAAAGGAAACAATGCATTGCAAGACTTCTGTCTAAAATATGTTGATAAATATGCAATGTTATCGGGCAAAAAATTTACGTACAAGTTTCGCACCCCAAAAAATAAATTTAATTTTGAACTAGTACGCATGCCCCACAATATTAGAAAGGCGTAAAAACCCACGTAATTTTCAGTATCTTTGATAACAAGAAATATTCCTAATGCCAGTAATACTATGTGTATCTCGTGATGGAGAACAGTTTGAAAAGCTTGTTTGGCTCTCTCAAAACCTGTTGAATTTGGTGAACACGACTCTTTCCTTGGCCCAGTCACCCAACCAACGAGGAAAGAAGATTCTAGCCAAACCCAAATAAGAATTGTGGATAAAAAAGACCCATAAGCAGCATAACCTCCAACTGCATGGTGTGAAAAGTAATACAACCCAAAAAAACCCAGTTGCATCAATATTGCTGAGACAAACATTAATCCTCTTATCTTAGAAGCGTATAGCTTACGTGTTACAGCCAAAAGTAATATGGTTCCTAACCACCAAACCAAAACTGCGCTTGCAAACGGGATTATAAACGCGACGTGACCACCTTCAATCATAAATTAGCCCATAAAATTAACGTCACCATGACGGTTTCACCCGGAAATCATCTGGAAGCTTGTTTACTAATGATTTCATAAAAAATAACCTTGAAAAACATACTCCCAACTTTACTAAAAGAACCAACCGTCTAATGGAAAACATTCCTTTAGTTCCGCATTGTTCAAGTTGCTCATTTAAGTAGCTAAGTTCTTTTAAATGTTTTAAAAAATTTGGGTTTTTAACATCTAACAACACTGGAAATACCTGCTTAGAAATTTCAGTTGTAATTTCAAAAACTTGCATATCATACTCAGTAGGATTAAGGTTCAAAGCTTTATGAAGCTTAGGTCTTTTATGGTCTCTAACAAACATAGTTGCAAAAACTGCTAACAGAAAGAATTTGATCCATAACAAATTAACGCCTTTTAATAAAGGTGGATCCGAGCGCATGAGAAGCGCAAAAGCCTCACCATGCCTAAACTCATCATTGCACCACTTTTCAAACCAGAGAAAAATAGGGTGGAACCTGAATTCGGGGTTTCTCTCAACTTGTCTGTATATCGAAATATATCTCGCATAACCAATTTTTTCTGAAAGATATGTAGCGTAAAATATAAATTTTGGTTTGAAGAACGTGTATTTCTTCGCTTTAGTTAAAAAACTCAAATCAACGCCAATTTTAAAATCCTTTAACCACTGGTTTATGAATCCAGCGTGACGGGATTCGTCTCTTGCCATGTAACCAAAAAGTTTTTTCATGTCGTCATTTTTAACTCTTTTCTTTATTTCTGCGTAAAGAACACATCCCGAGAACTCTGATGTTATGGAGCTTATTAAAAAATCTACAAACTCATCGTAGACCTCTGGTGAGATCTTAGAATAATTTTCTTGCATATCCTTTGGTCTTTGGAAATGATCTATATTGGAGTCTATCTCAAACTCACTCATTAACTTATCCCATTCTTCACGAACACCTTCAATGCTAATCTTATCAATCGCAGCAAAGTCTGTCGTATAAAAGCGAGGGGATAACATTGTTTCCTCAAGTGCTTTTTCCGTAGACAGATTTATCGGTAAGTCTTTTCCAGTAGAACCCAGGGAGTCGCCTGTTACTGCCATATTGGTACCTCCATTTATTAAGTATCCCTATCCTCAATCAATTCAACAAAAATCTTTGAATTGGACGTGCCGAAAGCTGTCAGGTCAACATGTAAATCCGATATAGGATCTCTCAGAGACAACAAACCACCCTTTCTGGCTATTAATTCGAATGGCTCTTCTGGCCCAACACCTTTTGAAATTCGCTCCCTAACTAAATTTCGTAATAAAACTCGAACAAAAGCTTCTCCTTCAATAAAGGTTAATATCTCTCCGTCTATATCTGTAATTTTTATAGAACCATCAGGGTGGTCGTAAAAATGCAGTTTTTTCGATATGACTATTTCAGATAAATCTATTGAATTATTGTCAGATTTGAAATGATTTTTAAAAATCCATGTGCTTACAAGCACCAGAACAAGTATTGAAACCACCACTTTAACGAAGGGTAACATTGGGTCTCGTTTTAATTGTGTCATAAAACTATTCCTTTCCTAGAGTGGTTCCTTTTTCACTTTTGCTTATTTTACTAAGGTTTTTTTTTGCTCTTCCCATGAACTTTTAAGGTGAGAAGCTACAACCTCTACATCTTTGAGGCAGGACAAACGGGGTAGTGGGGCAGAAAAAAACCAGGGTCTACAATGAGGCCAAAGGTGAAGGTAAGCTATTTTGTTATCTGCAATCAACTTTAACGAAATATCTCCTGACTTATCAGGGTACACCTTGCGCTCAGCTGTTTCAATTTTGCCATATGGAATATTTAGACTCAAATTTAAGACAATGCCTATACGCATAACCACACGCTTATCGGTAATACTGTAAACGGTTGTAGAAGATACTAAATAACTCATAGCAATGAGAAGAAAAATAGCAAACATTCCTAACGACATATAAGACAGGAATTTAACAAATAAGTCTTTTAGGGTTAGTACTTCGCTATTAAAAATTAACGCCAGGATTGAAAGTATCAAAAAGTAAAAAAATAAATGTGGCAGAAAGAAAATTCTCCTTGCAATTAACCAGGCACATGGGCTCCCCTGCCACAAAACTTTTTCTGAAGCAGGAAGAGCTTCTGGAAAACCGAAAGTTGGTTCAAATTCGTGCGTATGTCCGTTCATATACCTACCCTTTTTTTAAAACTTTAAAACTTAGAAAAACGATTCTCGTCGACGCGGAAACGCCATTAAAGTACCTGCTCCGTAGTATCCCATAATCTTCTCCTCTTCTAACAAGCTTATGGTGTTCGAATTTTTCAGACCGGGTACGTTCTCGAATTGCGAACTCATGATCGAATTAATAAAGATAGCGTCTTTTTTTATTACCGAAAGATTAAATGGAGCCAAAACAGAGTTACCAGATAAAGTTTTAATTTCTAGATAACGAATAATATGTTCCGATCTGTCGACCCAAACATCGACACATGTTCCTCCTACCTTTCCTTCGAGACCAAATACTTCTAATCCTCGGGGATCCGTGTCGGAGGCTAAGATTTTAAAGGAATTTTCTATTCGCATCGGAACAATTTTAAAATCTCCCTCAGCCGTTAGGTCAGGATGATCTATTCTTTGAGAAAAACTGCCAGGGCCAATATCATCGAGCATTGGACTGGACCCTGAGGGTTCTAAAGGGGCTCCAGGAAACTGATTTATAGGAGCTCCAGCCGGAGAAGGAGCTGAATCATCCCGTGCATGAGGCGCCTCAAAATTGCCATGAAACTTGGTTCTAAAAATCTTTTTTGTTGGCATGGGCAACAAACCAGTTGCCTTTTTACCTGATCGTTTACCGAACCCGTCAGATTCGAGAGGAAATCCCTCTCTCTTACTTTCTAAAGTTAAATAAATAACGAGACCAAAGAAAAAAATCCAAAAAAGATACAGTACCAATTGAGCAACATCAATATACTGAGTGATAGCTCCGCTTTCCATATTTTTCTCCTTTAATTTGGAAATCTCGCCAAACCAAATTTTTTGGAGTTTGGCGTTAAAAAACCTCCTGATTTACCTGCAAGAGGACCGATTACAACTAAAACTAAAAATAGTAAAAATATTTCAAGGTGATAAACACCCAGGTAACCTGCTAAGTTGGGTGGCAAAACAGTTTGTGATACGGCATTTAGGGACAGAATGTACTCTGTAAAATCTCGTAGGAGCCCTCCGAGGGCAATACCTGTCCCCATTGATAATGCCTGGATAGCACCCCAAGTACCCAGAACTAAGCCAGAAAACCCTCCAAAATCTATATGCATCGCCGCAGTTAGACAAGAAATGGAAAACAAACCTCCTCCAAAACCAATTAGAAATACTCCAATAATAAAAAACTCGATTATTTCAGTGGGTTCGGAAAAAACGATAAATGAAAATCCTACTATGCCAACTAATGCTCCAAATGCAGCAAGTCGGTTTGGGTTTATATTCTTGTTCAAAATATAGGCAGCTAAACCAAATGCTAAAAATGCCCCCGAGGAAGAAAAAGTTGTTAAAAGAGTTGTTTCACTGACAGACATAGCTAAAATTTCACCACCATAAGGTTCCAGTATCACATCCTGCATACTGAACGCAATTGTTCCGACAGCTAACGCCAAAAAAAACCTTCGAACATTTAAATCTGACGTTAATTCTCGCCATGCTCTTGCAAACGAAGGATGATGCCCATGTAGTTGGTTCGTTTTGCTGGGGTTCCGAGCTTCTTGTTTCCATAATGCCAACATATTAAGACAGAAAGTTAGAACCGCAACGCCTTGGATAACTTGGATTAATTTTATTTGACTGAAAGGCTCAAGCATAGAACTTAATACGATGCCACTTACCATCATACCTAGCAAAAGCATTGTGTACATTAACGCAACAACTCGTGGTCTTAAAGGTTCATCAACAATATCTGTAGCTAATGCTAGACCAGCAGTTTGCACTATTTGTGCTCCACTTCCAACAAGCAGGAAGGAACAAGCTGTAGCGATCACTGCAAAAAACTTAGGCCAATGAGTATCTCCCGATAGTAGGATTAAAGCAAACGGCATCGTTGCTAACCCTCCGAACAAAAGCAAACTTCCCACCCATAAATAAGGGATCCTTCTCCACCCGATTGCAGACTTATGTGTATCTGACCGAAACCCAATCAAGGCACGAAAGGGGGCAAAGACTAGGGGTATCGCAACCATCATCGCCACCAGTGAAGAGGAAACTTCTAACTCGACAATCATTACACGGTTAAGGGTTCCAACAAGAAGGACGAACGCAATTCCTACTGATACTTGAAAAAAAGATAATTGAATAAGTTTCTGCAGCGTATTTTTTTTTGATGCGACATCTGAAAACGGCAAAAGGACAGGATTGATTTGTTTCCATTTTCTTGAGGCTTTGATAAATTTTTTTGAAAAATCAAACACGACGTAACTCCACTGCCTGAGATGCGTAGAAGTAAGTAGAAACTCTTTTCATTCCTGAAATTTCCCACCCATGTAAATTTTGCGAAATCAAGTTACATATAGCGTCCTCTGAGGATGGTTCAATTGCGGGAGCTCTGTCACCTTTAGGAAAAAATTTACCGAGAGTAAATTTAACAGCTAATAATGGCGTTAAAGGTACGAACGTGAAAATAATTGATTCAGTCGCTCTTTGACAAAGTTCATTCACGAGAGCAATCGCATTTGAAGACTTATAGTGTATTGTTGAGTCCATTAATACGATATGGTCAAAGTCACCAAAAGACGGATCTGACATGTCCCCCCAAACAAACTTTACCTCTCCATTATGTTTACACTCATCGTTTCTGGAAAATCGTTCCCGAGCTATTTTTATAAGGCTGGGGGAAATATCCACAGCAACTACACTCGCATTTCTTGCTGCTAAATCCATGGCTAGATTGCCTGTTCCACAACCTGCATCTAGGACAGACTTTCCTGAGAGGTTCTCACCAATTCGCTCTAAAATATGGCTTTGCATACTCATCCTGCCCTCTCGAACGGACTCTCGAATAAAACTAAGGCTCTCATCGTTTGAGGTCAACCGTTCCCATGCCTTTACAGCAGTCTTGTCAAAATACTGTGCAATTTGATGGCGTTTATCTTGGTATTCCTGCTCTAATAAAAGTGCTCTATCTGATTTCCACAACATGTTCAATTCCTTAGTCTAATCAAAACCTAACAAGTCAAAAATTTCCCTATCTTTGAGTGAATTTGGTGCAATCGGATCCGTACCATTCCACAACGATTGGGCTAACATCATGTACTCTTTTAAAACTAATTCGATTTCGGGCGTCTTATCCATCTCGAACAATGTAGCCTTTTTTAATCTACTTTTTCTAATCTCATCCAGATCTGGGAAGTGCGCCAATCTATTCAGCCCAACCCTTTCAGCAAATTTATCAATTTGATCGGTATCCTCACTTCTGTTTGCTATAACCCCACCTAACCTCACTTTATAATTTTTTGCCTTTGCGCTAATCGCTTGAACAATTCTGTTCATTGCAAATATGGAATCAAAATCATTCGCGGCAACAATTAGAGCCCTTTCCGCGTGTTGCAGCGGAGCGGCAAACCCCCCGCAAACCACATCCCCGAGTACATCGAAAATAACAACATCTGTGTCATCTAATAAATGGTGCTCTTTTAACAATTTAACTGTTTGCCCAACAACATACCCCCCACATCCAGTTCCTGCGGGTGGTCCTCCAGCCTCTACACACATAACGCCGTTATAACCTTCGTAGACAAAATCCTCCATCCTCAACTCCTCACTATGGAAGTCAACGGCCTCAAGACTGTCAATTACTGTTGGGACTAACTTTTTCGTGAGAGTGAAAGTGGAATCATGCTTAGGGTCACAGCCTATCTGCAATACCCTTTTTCCTAACTTTGAAAATGCCACGGATAGATTTGAGGATGTTGTGGACTTTCCTATTCCACCCTTCCCATAAACCGCAAAAACGCGGGCACTACCTATCTTTAACTTCGGGTCCTGTTGAACCTGGACGCTACCTTCACCATCTGGTGGTCTGCTTAAATTTCTGATTTCTGAAACATCTACGGTAGCTGTATTCATGTTGATACTCCTTCTGTAACACCCTCTAATTTGTCCTCTAAATCCTGGCTCACCTGTTCTAGAGATGAAATTACTTTCTCACTGGGGTTCCAATATTTTCGCTTTGATGCCTCAAGCAATCTATTAACTACCCTAGAACAAGCTTGTGGATTTAGTTCTGAGATTCGTTCGCGCATTTCGTGGTCCAAAATAAATGTTTCGGTCATTTGCTGATAAACCCACGGCTGGACCTGTCCCGTGGTTGCCGACCAACCTAACGTGTGAGTTAATTGAGCTTCAATTTGACGTACCCCCTCACAGCCATGGCTAAGCATTCCTTCGTACCATTTCGGATTTAACGCTCGCGTTCTAGTTTCAAGAGCAACTTGCTCTGATATACCCCTTATTGAACCTGTTCCTTGAGTATTATCTGCAATATAAACTGGCAGATCGCCAGATGCACTTTCTTTACTTTGATTTAACTTTCCTTTTGCTTTTTTTACAGCTCTGGATATACCTCCTAAAGTGTCAAAATAGGTGTCAATGGTGGTTATTCCAACTTCAACAGAATCAAGGTTCTGGTATGCAATATCAATACGTCGTAACACATTTTCCATCACTAATTCATTTCGGACCGGTTTGCCGTTTAAGCCATATGCAAAGCCTTTTCTTTTCGAATAAACATTAGCAATTTCCTCCTCATCTTCCCAACAACTATTTTCAATGAGATGATTAACGTTCGCACCATACGTTCCTTCACTATTTCCAAATACCCGCAGGGCTGCGGTTTGTAAGTCACACTTATATTTTTTACAATCTTCCAACACATGGGCTCTAATAAAATTTTTCTCAAGAGGTTCATCTGCGCTCGCAGCCAAAAACGCCGCCTCTGCAATAGTTTTTATTTGCAATGGAAGAAGATCTCTAAAAATCCCAGACAGGGTTACCATTACATCAATTCGCGGCCTACCCAATTTCTCTAGATCTATCAAACTAGCTCCAGCTAACCTACCATAACTATCGAACCTCGGTTTGGCACCCATTAAATGTAAAACCTGGCCTATCGGACTCCCTTCAGTTTTTAAGTTATCCGTTCCCCACAAAACCACAGCAATTGTTTCTGGAAGTGAGCCCGAATCAGAGACGGCTTTTTGCAAAATTTGATCCGCTTGCCTGGCTCCCTCCAAAGTTGCAAAAGCACTAGGCATTCTGAAAGGATCAAAACCGTGAATATTTCTACCTGTTGGCAAAACATCCGGGTTTTTTAATAGGTCTCCTCCCGCTGCAGGCTCGATAAATTCTCCCTGCAAAGCCTTGCTAATACCAACCAACTCCGAATCTTCAGTAATTAAATCTTTTGTCCGAACTAAAAGCTCCGCCAACAAACTTAATTGATTTATTATGCTAACCCTTTCTGTTTCTTGAACTTGGATTTTCTTGCAATTCTCATCCTTTATCCACACTAGGATATTTTTTAACGTATCATTTCTCAAAATATTTGAGACCAAAGAGACTCTATTGCGGTGAATAAAATTGAGCACCTCCTCACTCAGGTTCATGTCCCTAAGTGTCATATTGCTTTCGATCCAATTTTTGCTGAATGCACTTAAAATATCAAAAATGTTACTTTCACTTTTCATGCCGCCAACAACGTGCAGACCATTTGGAATTAAGGTCTGTTGATACTCCACGAGTCTCGTACGGAGCCTTCCAATTTCATCGAACAACGCGCTATTTGATATACCCGTAGGCTCGATATTTTCTTCGACTAAATTTAATTGCTTTGCTTTGTCAAATATTATTTGAATTAATGAGTTTTCTGAATTTTTTTCAAATTTTTCTACTCGATTATTTTGTACATCATTGTAAAAACTATCGAGGAGAGCATGTAACTCCTCCAGTCCTTTGTATAAACCGGCTTCGCACACGGGAGGAGTCATATAACTGATTAACGTTGCACCTATTCTTCTTTTAGCAAGTGTGCCCTCTGATGGGTTATTTGAAGCATACAGATAAAAGTTAGGTAAATCGTCAATCAGACGATCTGGCCAACACTTCTCAGACAATCCAACTTGTTTGCCCGGCATGAATTCTAAAGCCCCATGGGTTCCATAATGTAACAAAACGTCTGCTTCAAAATTGTCACGCAAATATTTATAAAAATTGCAAAACGAATGAGTAGGAGCGTGACCTTTTTCGAGAAGCAAACGCATCGGGTCACCTTCAAATCCGAAAGATGGCTGAACA
>JAOINQ010000018.1 GCA_028139685.1 Betaproteobacteria bacterium | reverse complement strand
TACGGTCGGCAATATTAGAATACAACGAACGGAAGATGTAGATGGACAGGAAGGTTCTAAACCAGCGTGGAAGCTATTTGTTAATGATAAGCCTGCTGAATTGCAAGATAATGAAAAGGTTGATGAGTTTGTCAAAGAAATGGCTGACATGCAAATTGACTCAATTGGGTCAAACGCTGATATTGGGAATGTCAGTAAGAAAAATACTTTCCTTATTTCATTGGAGTTAGAGGGAGGCAAAAAGATCGAGTATACTTTTGCGAAATTGAATGGCGAAGAAGACTACCTTATGAACACTAGCTCGCGTCCCGAGTTTTTTAGACTTCCTCCCTTAGCTAGTCAAAAATTACTGGAACTGTCTAGGCCAAATATCTTAGTGAAAAAGGCAGACTAAGCACCCCAGTGTTTTTCATATACAGAAATTTCTAGTTTTATATTTATTTCTGAGTTATCCTTTTTCCATGGATGAATCGGCAATCGTAAATAATCTAAAAATATTAGAGATTATTGAAAAACCACTAGCGGAACGAGATGTCAATTTTTATATTGAAAAAGCTGCTCGTGCGCTTGCACAAATATTGCAGTTCGATGGTTTATTAGCACTGAGGGTGGATGAGGGACCTGACTTAGTTGAGAAAATATCGATAACTTATTCCTTGCCTGGTACACCGACATCCATCGTTTTTGAACCTGAAGCTTTCCCCACAACACCTAAAGATATAGAGGTAGTACGCATAGATTCAAGATCTGTAAAAAATATTGGGGACACCAATTCAGCGACAAACTATGATTTTTTTGCGACGCAATTTGGAAATAGTCAAAAAACACAATTACTAATAGTAGGGCTTAAAAAATCAGAATCAACAGAATTAGAAGAGAATGAACTCAAAACATGGGCAATTTGTAGCAAAATTCTGGGCACCTATTACGAAATGATTTATTCGTTGAATTTGTATGCAGAACAAATTTCAGTAAACACAGACAAAGACCAACTTACAAGAGTTAATAACTATAAGTCTTTCACCCACCAGTTAAAAATTGCTATCGAGGAATCAAACCTGGCCTCAGGTAAAAACATGATGATAGCCTGCGTTGTTGTAAGTTTAGATGATTTCTCCAATATAAATGAAAAATATGGATTCGACCTTGGCAACGAAGTTCTTTTTGAAATAGCTTCAAAACTACAGAGTTTTATAAGAGATGATGACGTGGTGGGACGCATTGGTGGCGATATGTTTGCACTAATCCTTAAAAATATCGGTTCCCGTGAAAATTGCGAAATAGTTAGCAACAGGATAGCAAACATATTTAGGAAAGGATTGTTGCCGGTTGGAGAAGAGCTGACAGCCAGTCTAGGAGTGGCGATTTCCCCTCACGATTCGCAGGACTTTGAAGAATTAATCCTGACGGCGGAGCACCTTGCTGACGAAGCTAAGCAAATTCCAGGAACATTTACTATATTCTCGAAAGACGAGCTTAAAAAGTAATTGAACAAATAAATTAATATTTAGATTTTTATATTTGGCTTGTCGGAATAATGAAAAATCGAAATTCTAATAAGATAGTTAATGACAATGAGATTCTGCATGGACTAAAAAACAAGCAGTTTAAACCATTTTTCCAGCCAAAAGTTCAATGCTCTACAAAAAAGATCGTAGGCTCTGAAGCATTAATACGCTGGGTCCACCCAGAACTGGGAATACTTTTACCTGATACATTTCTTGCTCGATTGCGTGCCAACAAACTCATGCCAGAGATCAGCAATATAGTAATCAATGAATCCCTAAAGATGCTTCAATCCAATCAATCCGAAAATTTTTCAGTGCCCATATCAATAAATATAGATCCAGACAGCCTTTTGTCACCCAGCTTTGCAACAACTTTAAAAAAAAAATGTGAAACGATGGGAGTTGATCCATCTTTAATCTTCTTCGAAATTTCAGAAACATATGACATTAGTGGTGATAACTTGCAAAACTCAATCCTGTCTTTGGATAAAGAGGGATTTAAAATTTCCATCGATGATTTTGGAACGAAATATTCTACGATAAAGCGACTCATAGAACTCCCCACTCATGAGGTGAAATTTGACAGATTCTTCTTGAAAGAAGCACAAAAATCACATAAAGGTTATTATTTGTTCACAGAACTTTTAAAAATTATTGAAGAAATTAACTGTATTGTGGTTATAGAAGGGGTAGAAACTGAAGCGCACATAAACTGTATTTCTGAATATAAATTTTGTCAATTACAAGGTTTTTATTTCTCCGCTGGTGTTCCAAGAAAACAATTTGTTGAACTTGTAAAAGTGCAGCCTTTTAGTCTTTAAGTAGATCTCTATGAATGAGAAAACTATTTTTAAACTGGCACTTTGTAAAGATTGATGCTATGCGTTTTTCTTTACTAACATTCCCCACCAAGAATTTTTTTATAATTTTTATTTTCTTTTTTCTTACAACTGCAATTTTATTTTGTCTAAATTATTTTGTCGTAATAGAAAACCTTAAAAATTCTTTAAAGATAGGTTCATCAGACAAAGCATTCTCTACTTTACTAAATAAGCTTAGAACTAATAATCTAGAAAATAGATTAGAACCAAATAGCGATATTTTTTTTAACATTAAAATTAGGGAGGCATTTGATTTAGTTGATACGATTATCCGAATAGAAATTCGAGACGAAAATGGAGATATTAAGGCTGGTGTTAATAACAACGAAACCTTAAAATATTTAGCAGCCACTTATCATGTTGAATCCATTTTCCCTTCAAGATTAACAGAAACTCAATTATCACTATACGGTATATTTGTAACAGAATTATCTCAAGCTATCGATAATGCCCCTTTCCTAGTAAAAATTTATTTTTTTGATGAAAAAATAGATGCGACTATTAATTCCCAAAAAGTTCGTATACTTTTCGTTACTTCAGTGATATTTTTAATGCAACTTTCCTTGTTTTTTTTCTGTCTGAAATTTGCATTTAGAGCAGCGCAAGACACCAATACAAAGCTAGAAAAAGTTAACCGTTTATTAGAGAATAAAAACGTTCAATTAGAGTATGCTGCCTCTCACGATTCTCTAACTACGATTCCTAATAGGGCGGCTCTTATAGATTATCTTCACCGTAAGCTTGAAAAAATGAAGAGAAATTATTCTTTATATGGTATTTCAAAAAGTCCGTTACCCAAGATGCGATCAACTTCCTTTAAAAAAAGAGAGAAATTTGCTCTATGTTTTATTGATATTGATAAATTTAAACCGATAAACGATGAATATGGTCATTTAGTGGGGGATGGTGTACTAATTGAAATCGCAAATAGAATTCAGAGAGCTTCTAGGCCAAAAGATTTTTTTGGGAGACTCGGAGGAGATGAGTTTATAGTAATATTAAATCAAATAAAAAATATAACGGATACAGTAAGGATTATTGAACGCATACAGCGTACACTTTCTGAACCAATGAAAATACAAGGTTCTGTAATCAGAATTTCTTGTAGTATCGGAATAGGAGTTTATGTATTTGATGAATCCTTACAGACTTCAAAAATTCTAAATGAAGCAGATTCTGCAATGTATAAAGTTAAAAGTAAGGGGGGCGGTAGTTATTCTTTTTATAATTACTAATTAATTAACCTAGGCAAGCTGTTCTCAGTGCGTACTGAAGGAAAGTGCTAGGTTGGATTTTTTCCCATTCATTATCTCCTGCCTTTTCCAGAACTAATTCCCCCATTCCCATTTCCTCAGAATAACCATCGTATTTTTTTACTCGAGTAATATTTTCTTTACAATTAAACAATCTTTCAGTTTGGATAGATCTTACAGTTACTCCCTGAAAATCAGTCTCGGCTGTGTAATCTCTAAGCATAAGCATAGAAGCAACTTCTCCGGTTCTCACAACCGTTCCAAAGTACTCTACGTAAGTTTGACCCGTAGCTCTTCTTTCCCAGTCAATAGCAAAAACCTTTGGAGCAAAAGAAAAATAGAAAAGTAGTATTAGAGCCGATCGGGTCCACCATATGTTTGTTTCGTGCATTTCATCACCGAGTATTAATTTACTTAAGCAAGAATAATATAAATTCTTCCCAGACGAAGCCAAAGGAAATGTTGTCAATTATCCTAATCATCTTGGTTGAATCCTGGTTACATTAATAAACACAGAGTCTCAATAATTAAAAAAACTATGTTTAATTTCATTCTGACAATTATATAAAGTTTTCCCTAAATTGAAAACGAAATATGGAAAACTCCAGATTATTCTCAGTCTTTCCACACATTACATGGTAAAATCCCAAAAAAAACGGAGTGATCGAGTATGCCTTATTCAGCAGAAATTAGTAGGACTCACCCAACTTGTTTTTTGTTCTTAATTGATCAATCGGGTTCGATGTCAGATCAGGCAAGTAATCTTATGATGACTAAAGCACAGTTTGTTTCTGATGCCCTAAATCGAGTAGTAATGAATTTAATTGCCAGAAGTTCCAAGGCTGAGGGTGTCCGGGATTACTTCGAAATCGGTGTTATTGGTTATGGGGGAAATGGCGTCAGAAACCCTCTTCAAGGTGCATTCGCAGGAAAGGTCTTTAATCCCGTTTCATTATTTGAGCAATTTCCGTTATCTGTAGAAGACAGAATCAAGAAAGTACCTGACGGAGCTGGGGGTGTGAACGAAGAGAAGATCAAGTTTCCAGTTTGGTTCGTTCCTGAAGCAACAGGCGGAACTCCTATGAAAGAAGCGCTTAAAGTTGCTGCAATTGAGCTTGCTACGTGGTGTGACAACCATTCGGATTCGTATCCACCAACTGTATTACATGTTACAGATGGAGAGTCCTCAGACGGAGATCCTGAAAGCATAGCTGAGCAGATGGGACAATTGAGTACAAATGATGGAAGTGTTCTACTATTTAATCTTCATACTAGTGATGAGGGTGTGAGACCCATTAAGTTTCCGGTTAGCGAGGATGAAATCACAGACATCCACGGGAAGAGCTTGTTTCGCATGTCTAGTATTCTTCCAGAAGGTGTCTCACTGGCTGCGCGTGAGAAAGGATATTCAGTTGCTGATAAAAGTAGGGGTTTCTTTTTTAACGTTGAGCCAATCGAAATAGTTGACTTTTTTGATATTGGAACCAGAGCATCATCTCAGTCTATGCAACTTAGGTAGCGCACTATGAAAATCCGCTCGGTAGTTTCTATACCAAAAGAAGAGGATTTTCCAGAAGCCAATGAAGACAGCTTTCTTCTTAGAGATGATGAAATTTCATGTGCGCTAAGCGACGGTGCCTCCGAATCATTCGATTCAAAAGCATGGTCTGAAATTTTATGCCAAAGTTTTAATTTTGTTGTTAAGCAAAAAAAAAGGGGCTCTTTCCTGCACGAGAAAACTATTGAACAAATTCTCTCTCATGCAAGATCATCATTTAAAGAAAAATATCTCAAAAAAACTCTTTCGTGGTCACAAGAAGCTTCTTTTAATCGAGGAAGTTTTGCTACCATATTGGGGTTAATAGATCACGGTACAACAGTAGAAATATTTTCTGTAGGAGATAGCGTAGCCGTTTGGAACCAGGACGACAGGATGACAATGCTCTCAATGCATAATGATTACAACTTCAATAAAAAACCTACTTTACTCTCAACACTCTCCAGTGAAAAGGAATCGTTTTTTCCTAATTTTGGGAAAGATTGGGATGTTATAAAATTAAAAAAAAAAGAGATTAAAAATGACGAACTTTTTCTACTCACCGATGCTATCGCCTCGAGAATCATTGAGATTTCTATCCAGGATACCGTAGATGATGCGATAAATATTTTAAAAAAAAATGATGAAGAGCTGAAAGACTGGATAAATCAAGAAAAGGATTTGGGGCTACTTAAAAAGGATGATTATACAATTGTATGGGTAGAACTAAATGACTGACTTGCCAACATTAGAAGATTATTTAAATACAGCCCAGAGAAATACGAAAAGTGTTTTTTTGGACATGGAATTAGCCTCGGGTAGTCTCGAACTTAACGCTTTAGGACTGCCGCGAGTAAGATCAGGTAATTTCGCAATCATCTTCAAAGTTCGTTGTTCAAAAAAAACATATGCTGTTAGATGCTTCCTGCATATGCCATCCGACCTGAAGGAACGCTATAGAAATATTTCGGATACTCTACATAAAGGAGAACTTAAAAATGCAAATGTTTTTTCTGACTTTATATTTCTAGAGAAAGGAATCGTCGTTAATGGAAAACCCTTCCCGATAGTAAAAATGGAATGGATAAACGGACTTACCTTAGGTGAGTTTATTAATAAACATCATAATGACTCTGCCACTCTAACAAATCTTAAAAACCAGATTCGAAATCTTCAATCATATCTCTATGACAAACAAATTGCACACGGGGATCTTCAACCAGGGAATCTAATCGTCTCCAAAGATGGACTCGATCTCAAACTAATCGATTATGACGGGATGTTCGTACCGGGACTTAAGGGAAAAAAGGCCTCAGAGTTAGGTCACTCTAACTTTCAGCACCCTGAAAGAAACAAGGATAACTTCCATAGTTATTTAGACTGGTTTGGTTTTATACAATTGGATGTTTCTCTGACTTTCTTGATAGAGAATCCAAATTTATGGGATCTAACTTATAGTGACGAAGAAGGAATCTTATTCCGAGCCACAGACTTAACCAAACCTCTGGAATCAAAAATTTTTTTTGAACTATCAAAACAAATAGTTAATATAAATATGCTTAATGCTTTCACAGAAATATGTATTAACCATTTTGCATCGATACCTAATCCAAAACACTTCTATTCGAATACCTTCAGAGCGAAAAAAAATTATACCTATAAACCGCCATTTAAAAGTACTAAATCTACTGTTCACACTATAGATAAATCAAATCCATATCTTTCTGACTACCAGATAGTAAATGGCAATAAGTTTCCTGAAATAAATGGATTCGTTGGAAAAAGGGTCGAAATCATCGGAAAAGTCGTTGACGTTAGGGAAGGAAAATCCCAGTTTGGACTCGATAGGAGACTTAGACCCTATATTTACCTCGATATGGATGAATTAAAAAAAGGCAAACTTTTCAGAATTAAATTTTTACCGGATATAGTTGAAGGTGCCATTTTGTCAGGATCTTCTCTTCCCAATAAAAAATGGATTGGAAAATGGATCACTATAACTGAGACTATTCAACCAAAAAATATATTAAACCATCCATCCTTTCCCTCTGGTTTGTCGGAGGTATTTGTTTTAGTCAATAATCTAAATCAAGTCAAAATCTTGTCAGAATCAGAGGCTGGATATCGTTTGGAAGGCAATAAAGCGAAGTTAGAGCCTGCAAGTAAACCTAGAACTTTTACAAATTTACCAAAAAAACTACCTGGCAACCAAAGCATAATAGATCGAATTAAAAAATTATAAAGACTCAAGTCAGAATCCTTCTATAATTTAAGTATTATGTAAATGGAATATAAAATGAATACAGAATTTCTAGAACTTGGCTTTATTGTCGGAATTTTAATAATTACAATCTACTTCCACGTAAAGTTCGATAGGTTTGCAGTTGCACACGGACCTGAAGTACTAACGACACTCGGTATACTAGGTTGTTTTACTGGTATTACTATAGCTCTGTTTAGTTTCAACCCAGAAAATATATCGCAAAGTGTGCCAAACCTTTTATCTGGAATAAGAACTGCATTTTGGGCCTCATTAGCAGGGGTATTCGGAGCGCTCACTCTTAGATTTGGACAGCGCTTCAGAAAAGTTAAAGACAACAAGAATCAAATTGCAGGCCAAACAGCATCCTTATCCGATGTTGTCCTTTCTATAAATTCTCTTAAAGAGTCAATTATTGGGCAAGATGAAACTAATATCCGCGCAGAAATAAAAGAGTTCAAGGAAAAATCTGAAGAGCACTTCCTTTCTTTGCAGGAAGAATTCAAGACCTTTTCAAAGCACATGGTTGAGAATAATCAAAAAGCTATAATAGAGGCTCTTCGCGAAGTTATAAAGGATTTCAATACTAAAATTACTGAGCAATTTGGAGACAATTTTAAAGAGTTAAATAGTGCCGTTTCAAAGCTCTTATCGTGGCAAATTCAATACAAGGATGAGCTTGAAATTATCAAAGAAAATCAACGTGCATCGAGAGAGGAGTTAGAGAAAGCTACTAACAAACTCAAAGAGATCGTGCAAAATGCCGGAGTTTTTTCATCGACTGCACAAGACTTGAAAACTCAAATTGATTACTTGAACCAAAATCGTGAAATATTAAATAACCAACAAAAAAGCTTAGCAGAAGTGCTAAAAACTATGAGTTCTGTCACGCCAACTTTTGAACAAAAGACGAGCGATATGTTGGAACAGATTGAAAAAGGGATGCAACGAGTGCACGAACAATTTTCTACAAACGCTGATACATTAGTCAAGCAGGTGGCTAATTCTGAAAAAGAGTTCAAAACTATGTTTGAAACTATATTTAAAAATAGTGAAAGCCACCTTGATGAATTGCAAAAACAAATGAAAAAAGCTACAGAAAACCTGGGAATACAAATGCAAATATCTGGTAATGAATTAAAAAAACAAATAGCGGAAACTATTTTAGAAAATCAGAAGACATTTAATGCTGGGTTAGAGGATAATTCAAGAATTGTTAAAGAAAGTGTGCTAGCACTTGATAAAGCTTTACAAAAGGAATTAAATAGTTCTTTAGAATCTCTTGGAAGGCAACTTGCGGCACTATCAAATCGATTTGTTGAAGACTATCTTCCTCTAACAGAGAAATTAAGAGAAGTTGTTGAGTTATCAAAAAGAATATAAACGTATAAAACTATCATGAACGAAGCCTCTAATACTCACTGGATTCCTTTAAGCGACCTCATGATGGGCCTCATGATGGTCTTTCTATTACTAGCGACTTTATATATGTTACGAGTTGAACAAACGACCACCCTTATAATCAAGGAATATGAGATAACTAGAAAAAATCTTAAGATGGCTCTTCAGGACGAATTTTCGGAAAATTTCAAAGAATGGAATGCTGAATTATTAGGAGATATGACAATTAGATTTCGGAATCCAGACGTTTTATTTAGTGTCGGCTCTGATAAGTTAAAACCAAAGTTTGCGGCAATTTTGGACGACTTTATACCTAGATATGTTGAAATACTCACATCGGGCAGATTTAAGGAATCAATCAAAGAAATCAGAGTTGAAGGACACACGTCGACATTTTGGACAACCGCAACAACGAAACTGGATGCTTATTTTAAAAATATGGAGCTCTCTCAGGCGAGGACTCGATCTACACTAGAGCGGATTTTAAAATCGAACGCAGCAACTGCTCATGAGGAATGGTTAAAAAAGAGACTTACGGCTAATGGTTTGTCGTCTTCACAACCGATAGTAGGAAAAGATGGAATTATTGATGAAAAAGCTTCTCAAAGGGTAGAGTTTCGGATAGTAACTAATGCTGACGAAAATATTTCAAAAATTGCTAATACCCTTGATAACAATGAAGATATATAACTTTCTATTTGACCCTGATCTTAATAGTTTGCGGCTTAATATGGATGCTAGGCTAGTTGATCCATTAGAAAAAGGAAGAAATATAGAGCTTTTCGATAGAGATGTAATTTTAAATCTTGGCAAGCCAATAATATCTGTACCAACCAAAAAAAATATAAATTCAAAGGTACCTGCGCCAAAAAAAATTCCTCCTGATTATTCAAGAGATATAGAAGCACCGAAAATTTTACATCCAATGGAAAAGTATACTCCAGAAGAATTTTTAAAGAGTCATAAACTTTCGAAGGCAAAACTTAACGAAAATCTTGAAAAAAGAAATATAATCCAAAAAAATAAAAACCATAACGAAAATGATTCAAAACGAGATATCAATAGGACCATTTCTGACCAAAAATTTGTTAGTAAAAATCAGGCGATTATAGATAAATTAAAAAATAGTTAAATGAAAAGGATAACCTTATATTTTTTTAGAGGTCTTTTAACAGTTTTACCTCTTGGCTTGACCATCTATATTATCTATTTTCTTGTCACTGCATCGGAAAAGTATGTTAGCACTTTAATACAACCACTATTGGGAACCCTTTATTTTCCTGGAATTGGATTACTAATTACAATCGTGTGTATTATTGCGCTAGGAATCTTAATTTCTCAGCCCTTTTTGTATAAAATATTTGGCCTACTAGAGCTACCGTTTACAAATATTCCAGTCGTTAAAAGTGTTTACAATTCAATTAAAAGTTTCGCTGAGTATTTTTCTGAAGACCATGCTCAAAAAAATAATCAGGTTGTTATCGTTACTATTCCAGAGTCTAAAATACAGCTTGTCGGTTTAGTTACTAGGGAGTCCCTAGAAGAGCTTCCCTACTTTGAAAGTCAGATGGTCGCAGTTTATGTTCCGATGAGTTACATGGTTGGTGGGTACACCATATTCATTCCAAGAAGCTTAATCAGGCCAATTAATATGTCTGTTGAAGAAGCAATGAAGAACTCACTCTTAGCATGGCTAACTAAAACAGACAAAAAAAGAAAGCCATAAAAAAACGCCCTGAAAAACAGGGCGTTTTCCGTCTAACTATGTCGATTTAGTTAGGAAGAGCAAATACCATTAAGGTACCACCTAAGTCTGTGTACTTAGATAGCTCTCTATAACCACCAACGGCACCTAGACCGTCTGTGTCTTTTTCAAGACCAGCAGCTAGACCAATACCAGCCCAACCACCAATACCTGTCAAGATACCGACGTACTGCTTACCACGATGCTCCCAGCTATGGACGTTACCGATAGAACCAGATGGAAGCTTTGGAGATGTCCAAAGAATCTTACCTGACTTAACGTCAACGGCCTTAAGACGTGCATCAAGTGTAGCGTAGAAGCCAACACCAGTAGCAGTTGTCAAAGTACCAGCCCATACTGAGAATTTCTCAGGAATAGACCATTCAATCTTACCTTGAGTAGGATTCCAAGCAATTACGTTACCCATTCCACCGTGACTATTTGGAGCTGGGAACATAGAAAGCGTAGCACCAACGTAAGGCTGACCAGCTGTATACTCAACACGGAATGGCTCGTAGTCCATACAAACGTGGTTTGTTGGAACGAGGAAGTATCCCGTTGCAGGATCAAATGAAACTGGCTGCTGATCCTTAGAACCTAAAGCTGCTGGGCAGATTCCCTTAGTGTTAACGTCTTCACCCTGGATATGTGTAGAGTACTTAGCCAATACCTGAGGACGGCCTGACTTCATGTCAACGTGGGTAGCCCAGTTAACAGCAGGGTCAAACTTCTCAGCAACTAAGAGCTCACCTGTATTACGATCCATTGTGTAAGCAAAACCGTTACGGTCAAAGTGCGCTAACATTCCGCGCTTCTTACCGTTCTTGTCCTTACCATCAAACAGAGGAACTTCGTTAATACCGTCATAATCCCACTCATCGTGTGGAGTCATTTGATAAGCCCACTTGGCCATTCCAGTATCAACGTCACGAGCAAAAATAGTCATAGACCACTTGTTGTCACCAGGACGCTGCTTAGGATTCCATGTAGATGGGTTTCCAGAACCATAGTACATCATGTTGTTCTTAGGATCGTACGAATACCATCCCCATGTTGTACCGCCACCAATTTTCCACTGGTCACCTTCCCAAGTCTTGAGGGAAGAGTTCTTACCAACTGGTTGCATCTTGCCGTTGTTCCAGGCCATTGTCTTCTTAGGATCAAACATAAGATCGCTGTCAGGACCTACTGAGTAAGCCTTCCAAACTTTCTTTCCGCTGTTGATGTCATAAGCAGCAACGAATCCCTGAACACCGAACTCACCACCAGAAATACCGGTTATAACCTTGTCCTTGAATACGTGAGGAGCGTTTGTGTTGGTTTGACCAACCTTAGGATTACCATTTTTGGTAGACCATATAACCTTACCATTCTTGGCGTTCAAGGCAACAAGTGTTGTATCAGCTTGCTGTAAGAAGATCTTGCCCTCAGCATATGCTAAGCCACGGTTAACCGTGTCACAGCACATAACTGGAATTACAGAAGGATCTTGCTTTGGCTCATACTTCCACTTAATTGTCTGATCTGCTAGGTTAATAGCAAATACTTTATTTGGAAAAGCAGAGTGAACGTATAGAGTATCACCAATGACCAATGGTCCGCCCTCGTGTCCACGAAGAACACCTGTAGAGAAAGACCAAGCCATTTGGAGCTTGTTTACGTTTGACTTGTTGATCTGCTTGAGCTTGGTGTGACGCTGGTTGAAGAAATCTCCAGACTGGGCAGCCCAGTTAGAAGAGTTATTCATCAACTTGTTCAAAGAACTGTTAGCGTGCACAACTGCTGGAGCAGCAACTGATACCGCAACTGCGGCACATAATGCATTAAGCTTAAATTTCATGAGTTCTCCCATGATGAAGTTAAAAAAATACATCTCAATTTCACCGATGATCTGGCTTATCTCTAATTATTCTCTCTTCCTCCTCAGTTTTCATTGGGGGTTGCCCTATATTCGGGAAAATCCTAATATAGAATAATCGAACTTTTTAGGAACTTGCCTTGCCCACGGAAACTCCGCAGTTACTTCACGACTTTTCTGCTCCTCCTTTAGTACTACCAGGAGTAGATGGTAGTTCAGTTGATTTACACGAGGCCATAAACAGACACCGACCAAAAGCATTTCTCGTGATGTTTATCTGCAATCACTGCCCCTACGTGAAGGCAATCTTAACGAAATTGGTTATAGAAGGACAAAAGTTGAGCAAAGCTGGCATTCCAGTCTTTGCTATTTGTTCCAATGATTCTGAAGAATATCCCGAGGACTCCTTTGCGAACATGAAACTCATTGCGGCACGTTATAAATTTCCATTCCCGTATTTACACGACGAAAACCAAAAGGTTGCAAAGGATTTCGGAGCCGTATGCACTCCTGATTTTTTTGGGTTTAACTCTCATAAAATTTTAAAATATCGAGGTCGCTTAGATGATTCAGGAAAAATATACAAAGAGGGAGGCAAATCTGAACTTACAGAGGCAATGATTAAAATCGCACAAACTGGAACATATGAAAAACCGCAAATTCCTTCAATTGGATGCTCAATAAAGTGGAAAAATTCATAATTGATTTTTAAAGCAAACTTAACTTAAATGCTCGTAAGTTACTTTTTCTACAGATACCAAGACCTCACCTGATGGAGTTCTAAATAAAACTTTATCACCAGCTTTTTTACCTAATAAGACCTTAGCGATTGGACTTACCCAACTAACATAACCTTTACCAGAATCTATTTCATCTTTTCCCAAAATGACAATTTTTTCTGGCTTTTCTTCACCTCTTGAAAACCATACGGTAGCGCCAAAAAAAATTTTAGGACTTTTCTCACCATTTCTATCCAGAAAATTGACTGGCACAGCTGTTTGAATACTTTTCGTAAGGTACCTAATCCTACGATCTATTTCACGTAGTCTCTTCTTTCCATAAATATAATCGCCATTTTCAGATCTATCGCCGTTTGAAGCAGCCCAACTAACAGTGTCAACCACTTTCGGACGCTCTACTTCAATGAGATGCCTCAACTCATTTTGAAGGCTGGATAGACCGTTTAGACTGATGTAGTTTTTACTACTCATAGTTTTCTCTTGTAAATTTCCCTATTGTGAACATTGAGTCTCACTAAAAAATAAACTGGGGTGTTTTTACGACAAAAGTGCACAAATTATAGGATGCTGCTTGCCATTTTTACTGAATCGTGTATTATACTAAAGTATCAAAACTGGGTAAAAACGAGTGAATGAGCTAACATACTTTCTTATAGGTTCAATTTTCGGCTATGGTGTTGCTAGCTTCCATATCGCTTTCAGGTATGGGTTTCGTCTTATCGATAACTTTTCAACCCCACTTACAAAACACCGAAATATTACTTAAAGCAAAGGTGAGGTTTTAAGAACACTCTTTTGCCTTTGCAAGAACGGATTCGGCCATTCTAATCGAAGCAATATCAATTAGTCTACCATCTAGAGAAACAGCCCCTTTACCCTCCTTTGCAGCCTGCTCCATTGCTTCAACTATCCTTTGCGCCTTCTCAACCTCTTCCTTTGATGGTGTAAAAACGTGATTGGCGAGTTCTATTTGTGAAGGATGAATGGCCCACTTCCCCTCATAACCCAGAACAGCACAACGTTTTGCAGCGCTCAAGTAACCCTCTTTATCGCCAAAATCTCCGAAGGGGCCATCAATGGGGCGTAAACCGTTGGCCCGACAAGCAACCATCATCCTTGTTTGTGCGGCATGCCAGGGATCAGTCCAAAATACATCCCTACCTTCACTACCTTCCTTCACATCAGCCAATACAACACTTTCGTGATGAACCCCTCCAATAACAGTAGTTCTTGCACGAGTTGACGCAGCGTAATCCGCAACCCCAAAACTCATTGCCTCAATTCTTCTAGATGCCTTAGCTATCTGTTCGACGTTTGCCATACCTAGAGCAGTTTCTATAAGAATTTCAAACCCAATCCTGTTTGTCCTTCCCATAGCGTCTTCAATTTGAGTGACCAACATATCAACCGCATAAACATCTTCAGCCGTGCCAACTTTCGGTATCAGTATCATGTCTAACCTAGGACAGGCTTCAACAATTTCTATCACATCTCTATACATGTAATGCGTATCAAGCCCATTAATACGAACCATCATAGTTTTTTTATTCCAGTCTACCTCTGATAGTCCCGTTACAATGTTTTTTCTCGCATCAACTTTGTCATCCGGAGCAACAGCATCTTCACAGTCCAGAAATATGACATCAGCATCAGATTTTGCGGCTTTCTCAAACATTTCAGGTCGAGAACCTGGTACAGCTAATTCAGACCTGTGAAGCCTCGGTCTTGATTGTTCAACGGAATAAAAACTCATTTTCTCTCCAATAAACCTAAAATTTAGTTAAGTGCCTGTTTAATTGCTGCGCCAAAATCGTTAGCACTAGCGGCTACCGTAATCCCAAAGCTCTTCATTATTTCAGATTTTTCAGCAGCTGAATCCCCAGCTTTCGAAATAATCGCTCCAGCATGGCCCATTCTCCTGCCTTTTGGCGCTGTAAGTCCTGCCACATATCCAACAACCGGCTTACTCATGTTATCTTTCACCCAGGCCGCCGCTTCAGCCTCCTGTGGTCCTCCAATTTCACCAATCATAATTACCGCCTCAGTTTCAGGATCATCGTTAAATAGTTGCATGTGATCTAAAAAAGAAGAACCATTGATCGGGTCGCCACCAATACCTACTGATGTTGATACACCAAGCCCGACGTTCGAAACCTGCTCTGCGGCTTCATACCCTAGTGTTCCAGACCTTGATACGATACCTATAGAGCCCTTTTTATAAATATGTCCGGGCATAATACCCAACATTGCTTTGCCCGCTGAAATAATTCCCGCACAATTTGGCCCCACAACCATTGTCCGTTTCTCTTTTGGATACCTTCTCAAAAATCGTTTTACTCGCATCATATCCTGCGAAGGTATTCCGTCGGTAATAATACAAACTAACCTCAAACCTCCATCTGCAGCTTCCATTAAAGCATCCCCCGAATACGAGGGAGGCACAAAAGCTAAACTTGCTTGTGCTCCTGTTACAGACACAGCCTCCTTAACAGTATTAAAAACTGGCTTTCCTAAATGGGTGTTGCCACCTTTTCCGGGTGTGACCCCACCAACAACATTGCTACCATATTTAATCATTTCATCTGCATGAAATGTGGCCTTGTCCCCGGTAAATCCCTGAACGATTATAGGGGTTTTTTCATCGATTAATATACTCATTGCTTCAATCCTATTCGACTGATTTTGTTTATTTAACTTGCTCAACGGCCTTACTACAGGCCTCCAACAAGGTATCGGCTTTAATGATTGGCAAGCCCGACTCTTCTATAATTTTTTGTCCCTCTTTGACATTGGTTCCCGCTAATCGGACAACAAGTGGGACTCTGAGATCTTTTGCAGCATCCACCACTCCTTTTGCAATCCAATCGCAACGGTTTATACCTGCGAAAATATTCACTAGAATCACAGCAACATTACTATCTGAAAGAACAAGTTTAAAAGCGTTTGCCACTCTTTCTGGAGATGCTCCCCCCCCAACATCTAGAAAATTTGCTGGATTGCCGCCCGCATATTTTATTGTATCCATGGTTGCCATTGCCAGCCCTGCTCCGTTAACGATACATCCTATATTTCCGTCTAAACCAACGTAGTTTAGATTATGCTGACTTGCTTCTGCCTCCCGTGGGTCTTCCTGGGCTAAATCTTTCATTTCAGAAATATCTGGCAACCTAAATAATGCATTTTCATCAAACGACATTTTCGCATCCAACGCAACCACCCGATCATCTTGCGTTACAACCATTGGGTTGATTTCCAACATCTCCGCATCCTTGTCTCTAAAGGCCCTGTAAGCTCCCATAATAATCCCAACAGCTCGTTGGACCTGCTTGATATTCAAACCTAACCCGAATGCTAGTTCCCTAGCTTGAAATTGTTGTAAACCAACCGCGGGCTCCACCAAAACTTGCAAAATTTTCTCTGGCGTAGATTCGGCAAGTTCCTCTATTTCCATCCCTCCTTCGGCAGACGCAATTACACGAATTCGTTCAGCTTTTCTGTCTAGAACAAAACCCAAATACAATTCTTTAATAAAAGGTTCTGCAACCTCGATATACACCCTTTCACATAACTTGCCTTCTGGGCCTGTCTGAACCGTTACAAGCCTGTTGCCCAAAAGGTCCGCTGCCGCCTCCTGAACCTCGTTGTAAGTTTTACATAGTTTTACACCTCCCGCCTTGCCACGCGCGCCAGAGTGAATTTGAGCCTTTACAGCCCAATTCCAACCTCCTAACTCACTTGCGGCAAAGGACGCCTGTTCAGCGGTATATGCAACTCGCCCTTGCGGAACCGTTACTCCAAAACGAGCTAATAATTCTTTAGCTTGATATTCATGAATATTCAACAATCACTCCCTAGAAATTACCTAATACGTTAGACTCCTAATAATGCTGGAAACCTAAAAAAAGTACTTATGATAAACCATCTTCACATAGAAACCCACTCTTTTTTTGGTTTAAAACCAGGTCCAAACGTTCTAGTTCTGGGAAGAGTTCATGGTAATGAATATTGCGGTACTTTGGCAATTAATAATGTTATAAATCTCATTCAGAATAAATTAGTTAATATATCTTTAGGCAAAGTCACTTTTGTACCAATAACTAACCCTCTCGCTGCTAATAGAGGTACCCGAAATGGCGATAGAAATTTGAATCGAGCTTTCTACCCGAAAGGTTCCTCCAAAAATGATTTTGAGGATGAACTTAACAGTATCTTATGCCCGATTCTTGAGGAATGCGACGTATTACTTGACCTTCACTCCTTCTTAAACGGTGTTAAGCCTTTCGCCTTAATCGGGAATATTTCAGGAGATGAAAAAGCTTTTGTTGCAAATCAGGAAAAAGTTTACACATCCGAGAGTCATCTTGTATCAGCTTTAGAAGTTGACACTGTTATCGCGAACTGGAGCGAAACTTACGCCCGAGGAGTAAAAAAAAGAAGAAAAAGAGACGGTGTATTAAGTCCGCCATTCACATTAAATTATGACGAGAAATATGGAGATGGTACGACTGAATATGCCCGAAGTAGAGGAGCGTTGGCTATCACCTTAGAATGCGGACAACATGAAGATGTCTCTGCTCCCCGTGTTGGGGAAAACGCTATTTTAAATATCTTGGGTTGTCTTCGCATGACTGAGGAAATACCAAATTCGGTGGCAGACAATAAAAAGATTAGCTACATAAGCCTTTTCGATGTGATCGATAAAATTTCGCATGGCGACAAATTTACCAAAAACTGGAAAACATTTATGAAAGTCGAGAAAAATGAAATTATCGGTATAAGTGAAAAAGGAAAAGAATTAAGAGCACCAAAAGACTGCTTTATTGTGTTTCCCAACCAAAATGCTGAGCCTGGCCAGGAGTGGTTTTATCTCGGAGAACAAAGTTAAATCTAACCAAAAAATTTGTTAATGTAATTTTATTCGCGATTTTGTTTGCGAAAAAAAACCTCTACTGATATTTAGAAACAGTGTCTTAAAAAAACCGCGTACTGAATACTCATGCATCTTATAAAGCATTACATACATAAATTTTGCAAACACCCCTTCTAAAAAAAATGCTTTGCCAGAAAATCCCGCCATCAAACTCCCAACTGTACTGTATCTGCCTAAGGAAACCAACGAACCGAAATCAATGTATCTCCATGGTTTACTTTCTTTGCCATTAAGCTTACTTTTAAATTGATCGGATAAATACTTGGCTTGCTGGCTAGCTGCTTGAGCTCTGGGCGGAACAAAAGGCAAAGGACCGCCAACCCACGGAACGCACCCGCAATCACCAACTGTATAGATGTTTTTATCACCAATTGATTGAAGTTGGTTGTTTGTAATTATCTGATTTAACTCGTTTGTTTCAAGCCCAATGCTAGATAAAAAACTTGCACACTTTATCCCCGCAGCCCATACAACTAACTCAGCTGGTATTGTCTCACCGGAGCTCAACAACAAGCTCTTTTCAGACACTCTCGTTACATTTGAGCTTTCAAGAACTTTAACTCCGCGTTTCCGTAAAATCGAATTAACTTTTTCCGAAATACTCTCAGGTAGGTTTTTAAGAATTCTTTCGCCTGCCTCTATTAGAGTAATTTGAAGTTCGCATTGTTTTTGCACCGCTTTGTAACCGTATGCCGCTAATGTATGCATTG
>JAOINQ010000017.1 GCA_028139685.1 Betaproteobacteria bacterium | reverse complement strand
TGCCTTGCCTCCGCCGATCGCACACGCATAAGAGAGTGCAACATCTCTAGCGGTCCCAGAAGCATCTTGGCTAACTGCAGTCAAACAAGGAACTCCACCTCCTGCTCGAAAAGTGGACCTTACGGTATGGCCAGGCGCCTTTGGGGCCACCATCATAACATCCAAATCTTTTCTAGGAACAACTTGTCCGTAGTGAATATTAAACCCATGAGCAAAACCTAAGCATGACCCCTTCTTCATTTCAGACTCAATATGTTTTGCATACACAGCAGAAATGGTTTCATCAGGCATTAAAAGCATAACAATATCTGCATCCCTCACGGCCTCCTGTACTTCTTTCACCGCCATCCCTGCCTTCTCAGCCTTTGCCCAAGAGGCACCATTTTTTCTTAGCCCAACGCAAACATTAACTCCGGATTCAGAAAGATTTAAAGCATGCGCATGGCCTTGTGATCCATACCCTATGATCGCAACCTTTTTCTCTTTGATAAGACCTTCTTTTGCATCGCGGTCATAAAGAACATTCATATATTTCTCCTTGAATAAATTTAAAGACTTAAGCTTTTCTCTCCCCTGGCAAGGCCAGAAGAGCCGGTGCGAGCCACTTCGATTATTGAATCCTCGTCTATTGCAGTGAGGAATGCCAAGAACTTATTTTCATTGCCCGTTAATTCAATTGTGTAAGTCTTATCAGTAACGTCTACTATACTACCTCTAAAAATTTCAGCCATTCTCTTCATTTCTTCCCTGTTTTTGCCTGTTGCCCTAACTTTAATCAATATTAACTCTCTTTCTATGAACTCATTATCAGTCAAATTTACAACCTTGACGACATCTATCAACCTATTAAGATGCTTCGTAATCTGTTCAACCACTTCATCAGAGCCTGTAGTCTTAATAGTCATCCTAGATAAGGATGGGTCTTGCGTAGTAGAGACGCTTAGCGACTCAATGTTGTAGCCCCTTGCTGAAAATAACGCAACAACTCTAGAAAGTGCCCCAGGCTCATTTTCAAGGAGAATGGAAATTAAATTTTTCATGCAGACTGCATCAGAGATCCTCAGACCCTAGAATCATCTCCGACAAACCCTTTCCGGCTTGAACCATTGGCCAAACATTTTCTTCCTGATCTGTAATGAAATCAATGAAAACAAGTTTGTCTTTTAGATCAAATGCCTCCCGTAAAACCAGCTCAACTTCAGAAGGTTTATCAACTTTGAAACCCACATGCCCGTAACTTTCAGCAAGTTTGACAAAATCCGGTAGGGATTCCATGTAAGACTCTGAATATCTACTACCGTATTCAATCTCCTGCCACTGGCGCACCATTCCCAAATAACGATTGTTCAAATTTATGATTTTAAGAGGTAACCGATATTGGTGACAAGTTGAAAGCTCCTGAATACACATTTGAATAGAAGCCTCCCCGGTAACACATGCTACCTGTGCGTCGGGGTTAGCAAACTTTACACCCATCGCATAAGGTAAACCGACTCCCATTGTTCCTAATCCACCGGAGTTAATCCATTTCCTCGGAAAATCGAATTTGTAGTACTGGGCTGCCCACATCTGATGTTGACCGACATCCGAAGTTATAAAAGCCTCGCCGTTAGTCACCTCAAAGAGTTTTTCTATTACAAACTGCGGTTTTATAACAACATCGGATTTTTTGTAATGAAGACAATCTTTTTTTCTCCATAGTTCAATCTCGTCCCACCATTTTTTTAAGGCATCGTGATCTGTCTCCAATCCTTTTTTCCTAAAGTCAGTCAATTCGTCAATCAAATTGTGAGTAACATCTTCAATGTTTCCTACAATCGGCATGTCAACTTTTACTCTTTTTGAAATGGAAGATGGGTCAATGTCAATGTGTATAATCTTCCGTGGGTTCTGACCGAAATGTGCAGGATTACCTATAACCCTATCGTCAAACCTCGCTCCGATAGCTAACAAAACGTCACAGTTTTGCATCGCCATATTACATTCATAAGTTCCATGCATTCCTGGCATACCTAAAAACTGTTTATCTGTAGCTGGAAAAGAGCCTAACCCCATAAGCGTATTTGTGCACGGAGCTTTCAAGCTCTTGATTAATTTCGTGACAACAGGACTCGAGTTGCCAAGAATAACTCCGCCCCCAGTGTATATCATTAAACGTTTTGCCTCTAAGATAGCTCTAGCAGCCTTCTTTATTTGTCCTGAATGCCCTTTAAGCGTAGGACTATATGACCGCATTGTAATTTCTTTAGGGTACTCAAATTTACATTTTTGCTTTGTGATATCTTTTGGAATATCTACTAAAACTGGGCCTGGCCTACCGGTTTTAGCAATATGAAAAGCTTTTTTCATGGTTAAGGCAAGATCACCAACATTTTTAACGAGAAAATTGTGTTTTACACATGGTCTAGTGATACCGACGGTATCGCACTCCTGAAAAGCGTCAAGTCCAATCGCGTGCGTAGGGACTTGTCCGGTAATAATGACCATCGGAACAGAATCCATGTAAGCGGTCGCGATACCAGTAACTGCATTCGTAACACCAGGGCCACTCGTAACCAGACAAACTCCAACTTTCTCACTCGACCGAGAGTAAGCGTCTGCCGCGTGTACAGCGGCTTGTTCGTGCCTTACTAGAATGTGTTGAAAATCTTTTTGTTTGAAAATCTCGTCGTAAATAAAAAGAACGGCACCTCCCGGATACCCAAACACGTGTTCTACATGTTCCTCTTGTAAACACTTTACGACAATTTCTGCACCTGTATATTCCATAAATTTAGCCCTATCTAATCTCCAGTGTCCACCCAAGTTCGTTGAATGACCTTTGAGCCGAAAGACTTACCTTCCACCCCCCTTTTGAGAAAGCTCCGGTATGCTTCTTTAAATTAATCGGTTAATATATCACGTTTATAAATTGATGAACATATTTTTGTGAAACTCTCTAAAAATTCTGGTCCAACAACTGACTTGACTAATTTTAAGACCGCATCTGTCTGGGTTAGATTTATGGCGATGGTATACGAAACCATACTTCTCGTGGGACCAATATTTTTTTCGATACTGGTTTGCTCTTTATTTAGTGCTTATGTTTTGAACGACAATGGGGAAGGATCATTGCACCCTGTTTTTGTGCAGGCAATTGTGCTTTTCTTGACCGCAGGATATTTCACATGGAGTTGGAGTAACAATCGTGTCACTCTACCTATGAAAACACTTAATTTGCGTATCGTTTCAAAATCGGGTGACGCTATAACGGTTGGAACTGCTTTAATTCGGTTCTTAATAGCGGTACCTTCTATTCTAACTGGCATTTGGTTAATAACCGCCTTTTTCCGAACTGATGGTTTGTGCCCACAAGACATAATTTCGCAAACAATTTTAGTACAAGGGACTAATGAATCAACCTCTTGAAACTTATTTCCCCATTTTCTGCATCTATAGGAATTGAATCCCCAGCACTAATTTCCCCTTTCAACAGCATTTTTGCTAACGGATTTTCGATAAAGGTTTGCACCGCTCTTTTTAAAGGTCTTGCACCAAATGAAGGGTCAAATCCTTTGGAAACTAGGAAATCAAGTACGCTACTGTTTAGGTCTATAGAAATATCTCGAGATTCCAATCGTTTTTCCAAAATTTTTAAGTGCGTTTTAGCTATCTCCTTGATCTGATCACGAGACAGTCCGTGGAAAATTACTATTTCATCAATTCTATTTACGAACTCAGGCCTAAATGTTTTTAAAAGCTCTGTTTTTAAAACCTGTTTTTCCGCAGCGCTTATCTCTTCGCCAAAACTTTGGATCTCAGAGCTCCCAAGGTTTGAGGTCATTACAATAATCGTATTTTTAAAATTGACAGTACGACCCTGACTATCTGTCAATCGCCCATCGTCTAGAACCTGGAGCAAAAGATTGAAAACGTCTGGATGTGCCTTCTCGATCTCGTCGAACAGTATTACGCAATACGGTTGTCTTCGGACAGCCTCAGTGAGAGAACCTCCCTGATCGTACCCGACATATCCTGGTGGTGCTCCAACAAGCTTGGAAACAGAGTGTTTTTCCATATATTCACTCATATCAATTCGAATCAGATGAGCCTCAGAATCAAATAAGAATCCAGCTAACGCCTTACAAAGCTCGGTCTTACCCACGCCCGTTGGACCTAAAAAGAGAAAAGAGCCGCAAGGCTTTCCGGGGTCGGCGAGTCCCGCACGAGACCTGCGGATAGTATCGCAAACCAAACTTACCGCTTCATCCTGGCCAATAATCCTTTCATGTAACAGATTTTCCATTCTAAGGAGTTTCTCTTTCTCTCCCTCCATCATTTTTGCAATAGGAATTCCCGTAGCTCGAGATACCACCTCTGCAATTTCCTCAACACCTACCTCTGTTCGTAAAAGTTTAAGTTTTTTCTCATTTTTATTGTTGTCTTTACCCTTAGACTCGTCCAACGTTTTTAAATGCTTCTCTAAGATTGGTAACTCGCCATACTGCAATTCTGAAACTCGCTGCCAATCTCCCTGGCGAGTAGCTTTTTCAATTTCTAGCTTAATTTTTTCGATCTTCTCCTTTACGTCTGTGGAACCCTGAACATCAGCCTTTTCATTTCTCCAAATTTCTTCGAGATTCGACAAATCTCTCGCTAGTTTGCTAATTTCCTCCTCAATAATTTTGAGTCTCTTCGCGGAAGCAGCGTCTTTTTCTTTTTTTACAGCCTCTCGTTCGATTTTCAGCTGAATCATTTTTCGATCTATAACATCGATCGCCTCTGGCTTTGAGTCAATCTCAATTTTTACCTTGCTTGCAGCTTCATCAATCAGATCAATAGCTTTATCAGGCAAAAACCGGTCACTGATGTAACGATTTGACAACTCAGCTGCCGCTACAATCGCTGGATCTGTTATATCGACACCATGGTGTAGCTCATACTTTTCTTGTAACCCACGTAAAATCGCAACCGTAGCCTCCACGGATGGTTCACCCACTATGACTTTCTGAAAACGTCTCTCTAATGCTGCATCTTTTTCAATATACTTGCGATACTCATCTAACGTCGTTGCCCCTATACAATGTAGCTCTCCTCGTGAAAGAGCTGGCTTCAACATGTTTCCCGCGTCCATAGCACCATCACTTTTTCCGGCACCAACCATGGTGTGCAGCTCATCAATAAAAACTATTGGGTGACCTGCTTCCGAACCCTCAGACAATTTAGAAAGACTTTTCAAGACTGACTTTAACCTCTCCTCAAATTCCCCTCGAAATTTAGCTCCTGCTAGTAAAGCGGCAAGGTCAAGCGCCAACACTCTCTTGCCCTTTAGCCCCTCAGGAACCTCAAGATTGTGAATCCTTTGCGCCAAACCCTCAACAATGGCTGTCTTGCCCACTCCTGGCTCACCTATGAGTACCGGATTATTTTTAGTCCTTCTCTGTAAAATTTGTATGCATCGTCGTATTTCATCATCTCTACCTATAACCGGATCCAAACCGCCAGATTCGGCTTTTTCTGTTACGTCAATCATATATTTACTGATTGTGTCACTATGTTGTCTCTGCTCTGGAGAGTTTTGAGATTTGCCCCCTCTAACATAGTCTAGTGCCGCCCCTAGATTTTTTTTTGACAAACCAGTCTGATGCATTAGCTTTCCGGCAGCACACTTATCCTCACATAAGGTGTAAAGAAAAAGGTCGCTAGCGATAAAGTCATCGCCCCTTTTTTGCGCCTCTTTATCAGTTAGGTTAAAAATTCTTTGTAAATCCGAGCTTGCACTCAAATCACCGCTGGGATTATTGAGCTTTGGTAATTTTTCAATAGCATCATCAACCAACTGGCGAAGCTTATTTACGTTACCGCCCGACCGGAGCATTAGAGATTTAGCGCCAAATTCATCCTCGCTTATCAGTGCATGAAGCACATGCAGGGGTTCTAAATTCGCGTTATCTTTCCCAACTGCAACACTCTGTGCTGTGCCGAGAGCCTGCTGGAAGGACGTAGTCAGTTTATCAATTCTCATGTTATTTTAGATTGAGATCAAATTCAAATTTTCAACCTATTTTCCCAACCAGGTGTCCCGTGCAAGATAATCTGTATCCCGAGAGTTAATCCATTTTTCCCCTCTCGAGCCCTTTTCTTTTTTCCAAAAAGGCGCTTCAGTTTTTAAAAAATCCATCACGTAAGAACATGCCTCGAATGCGTCCTTCCTGTGTCTGCTTGTCACACCTACAAAAACAATTAACTCTCCAGGAACTAGCTTTCCAATCCTATGGATAACGATACAGCCGTTAATTGAAAACTTTTGAGAAGCATTGCAAACAATTTCCATAATTTTTTTTTCCGTCATCGTTGGATAATGTTCTAGAAATAATTCATTAACCTTTCTCGTTTCCTCTTTGCCTCTTACCCTTCCTGTAAAAGTACTAATCGCACCGACTTCACTCTCTCGCTCGGATAAATTCATCAATTGCTCAATCAAGCTTCCAACCGCTATTTGCTCCTTTTGCACTTTCACTAAAATACTGTTATTCAATGGGCTCACCTAGCAACTCTATCCACCAGTAACGGGCGGGAAAAAAGCTACTTCATCCCCATCTCGTAACTCAGCATCTGAGGAGCAATACTCATGATTGATAGCAATTTTTATCAGCTTGCCCTCTGCAAAACATCCTCTCAAGACTTCAAATTTCTCCTCGAGTTTTTCTTGCAATTCTCGGATATTTTTTACTCCTTGAAACTCGGATTCTATAAACTCTTGGTTCATTCTTTCTCTAAGCTCCGCGAAAAAAAAAATTTTTAAATGCATAACAGTTCTATCCTATAGATAAAAAGTTGTAGAATTTGATATTATCTCCAGCCTTTATTTTTTGTTTAGGAGCTACTTCAATCAATCCATCACAAAAACAAATTGAGGACAATATTTGAGAGTTTTGCCTCTCATACAGCTGTAAATTACCTTTTGAATCAATGGTAACTCTCAAAAATTCTCTTCTAGAATTTATATTCTCATAATCAAAGTTTGTTCGTGCCATTGTAAAGAGAGTCTCGCCTAGTTCCTTCCCATTTAATTTCAAAATAACCGGACGACATAAAAGAGAAAATGTCACCCAGGCAGAAACAGGATTGCCTGGTAACCCCAGGTACACGCTTTTACCTAATTTGCCAAACGCGAACGGCTTGCCCGGTTTCATATTTATTTTCCATAATCTGAGTTCACCTAATTCTTTTATAGCGTCTTTTAAATGGTCTTCTTCCCCGACGGAGACGCCTCCACAAGTTATAATCGCATCAACTTTTTCACTTGCACTCTTTAAGGCATTTAAGGTTGGCTCTAAGCGATCGGGCAAACATCCAAAATCGATACAATTTATTCCCATATTTTTAACGCAATTCATTATCATTGGTCTGTTGCTGTCAAAAAGCTGGCCCCTTTCAAGTTTTTCTCCGGGTTGTTTAAGCTCATCACCAGTTGAAAAAACACCGACGGTTATTTTTTCATAAACTTGTATTGAAACTTTTCCGACTGATGCACAAAGACCGATATCCGCCGATGATAACTGCCTTCCTTTTTTAAAAAAAACCTCTCCTGTTTTTAAATCACAAGCTCTTTTTCGGATATTCTCTCCGACTTCCACCGATTTAAGAAGCTTTACCTTTTGATCGCCGATTACCTTTACATCCTCCTGCATAACGATACAGTCCGAACCACTAGGCGGCTCAGCTCCAGTAAAAATTCTTGCAACAGTACCTTTTTTTAAACTAGTCGGATTAGAACCCGCTGGTATTCTTTGTGAAACATCAAATTCTTTGTCTAGGAAGAATTCGCTAGAGCGGGCAGCATATCCATCTACTTGGCTATTATCAAACCCCGGTATATCAATCAACGAGGTTACATCCTCTGCAATTATCCTACCGAGACATTCAGATAAGTTAAGTGTAGTCACTCCCACACAAGGATCAATCGAACCCAACAGGGTTTTTAAAGCTTGATCAAACTCAATTAATCTTTGCATTTTTAATAATATAATTCTTCAATTCAGTGAGGGAGCCGCTCATTTCATAAACTTTTCTTTCTTTATCTTCTATGTTCTTTAAAGAGTCTTTTCTTTCCGGCACAAATCCTAATGCCTCACGGACCGTACTTTCAAACTTGGTGGGCAATGCCGTTTCTAGGCATATCATAGGAACATCTTCTTCAACAAATCTCTCTCCCACATAAATTCCGTCAGCAGTGTGTGGGTCGACAACTAATTGACTAGACTCATATATTCTTTGTATTGTATCGATTCGATTAACATGTCTGGAGGCGCCCGAAACTATCCCACTCTCTCTTTTTAAATTTGCAAGACTTTGTGCATCAATTGAAAAGGAGTTGTTTTTTCCAAGTTGAGCCCACAAAGAAGAAACATATTTGCTATCACGATCGAAAACCTCATAGACAAATCTTTCAAAATTTGATGCCTTGGAAATGTCCATTGACGGCGACGATGTCACGAAAGTCTCTTTGGGATTTCTAACTCGATAAATGCCACTCTTAAAAAAATCGTCAAGGACATTGTTTTCATTAGTTGCTAATACTAAATTTTTTACAGGTAAGCCCATTTTTTTTGCGACAAATCCAGACAAAATATTGCCAAAATTTCCGGAAGGAACAGCAAAAGAAACAGGATGCATTAAGTTTTTTTTTAATCTTTGTATCACTTTGAAATAACCAAAAAAATAATACACGACTTGTGCAGTTATTCTCCCCCAGTTTATAGAATTCACTGAACCAATGGAATATAAATCTTTGAACTCTAAGTCATTCGAAACTGCTTTCACGAGATCCTGACAATTATCAAATGAACCGGGCACTACAATATTATGTATATTTTGTTCCTTAATACTGTACATCTGACTTTTTTGAAACTCGCTCATCCTGTCTTTAGGTGATAACATAAAAACTGAAACAGAATTTCGTCCCATCATTGCATATTCCGCAGCACCCCCCGTGTCACCTGAGGTCGCGCCAAGTATATTCAGTTTTATTCCGCGTGCATTCAAAATTTCGTCAAACAATTTTCCTAAAAATTGCATTGCCATATCCTTAAATGCAAGCGTTGGACCGTTTGAGATGCCGAGGATATAAAGCTCCTCTTTCGGATCCAATTTAACTGATTTCACAGATACGATATCATTACCAAATTTTGCCTTTGTGTAAACTTCATGACATATTTCTCGGATTTTATCTTTTGTTAAATCTGTTGCGAAACAAGAAATTACTTCGCAAGCCAATTCTGGGTATGGCAAATTTTGCCACTGTGCAAGACGTTCTTCAGAGATTACTTCATATTTCTCAGGCACAAGCAACCCGCCATCAGCTGCTAGTCCTTCTAATATCGTATCGGTAAATGTCCCCGAAGCACCTCCTCTTGTAGATACATACTTAATCATGCCTTTTCTTCAACCCGAAATACTACAGGTTTACCTTTTACATTTTCTAAATTTATTAACATATCAATTATTTGAACAATTTTTCCGTAGTTGCATGCATGGGTTAATAGGATTATTTCGGCATTTGAATCTTCGCTTTTCTCCTGAAAGAACCGATCAATTGACACATTTTGACTAGCCAATATACCAGTTATTTCAGATAAAACTCCAGGTTTATCCGAAACTTCTAATCTCATGTAGTGTCCTGAAACAATGTCCTCTTTCCTCATTAGCTTATAGTCTGCATGGTCGGAGATTTCAGGGTTTGTTTTCACCTGCTCCATACCATTGAGCGTGTTTATGGTCCCACAAGCTTCGATGATGTCTGCAACAACAGCACTTGCTGTCGGGTGGGAGCCTGCACCTTGACCGTAATAAAGCGTGTGTCCAACAAAGTTTCCTTCGACTGATACTGCGTTCATCGGTCCATCCACATTAGCCATTAATAACCCTACCGGAATTAGAGTTGGTTCCACTGAAACCTCTACTAGTGATTGTTTTAACTTCGCAAATGCCAATAGTTTTATTTGATAGCCGAATTTTTTTGCAAACCTCACATCTCTCTCATCAATGCCTCGGATGCCGCATGTTGGAATTTCATCAAAATCAAATATTGTTCCAAACGCTATAGATGCCAGTAAGCTTATTTTGTGCGCAGAATCATGCCCATCAATATCGAGGGTAGGATCCTGCTCTGCATAACCATGGAGTGTTGCTTCACTCAAGGCTTCGTCAAACCCCAAATCTCTTTTGTCCATTTCCGAAAGAATGTAGTTAGTTGTCCCATTGATTATTCCAGATATCCACAAAATTTCATTTGCCGCCAATCCTTCTTTTAAAACTTTTACGATTGGGATTCCTCCAGCTATTGCTGCTTCATAAAAAACCGCAACGCCATTTCTTTCCGCTTCACCAAAAATTTGTTTCCCGTATTTTGCGAGCAGAGCCTTGTTAGCAGTAACAACCATTTTTCTTTCTCTAATCGCCGATATAACAAATTCCTTAGCTATAGTTTCTCCACCAATTAATTCAACAACGACATCTATTGCTTTATCTTTTAAAAGCTGAAAAGCGTCAGAGTAGACATGACATTCGGAAGGGATGGAAACATTTTCAAACTTACTATTGTCTGGATCTGCAATACCAACAATAGAAATGTTAATTTTTGACGACTTTTTAATCTTCTTCTTATTTTTCTCCAAAAGCTCCCATGTCCCTCTCCCAACGGTTCCAAATCCGGCCAAACCGATTTTTATATCTTTCATTGTCTGTTTCCTCAAAATTATTTTATTGAAACTCCATCCTTTTTAAACATTTCACGAATCCCACGAATGGCTTGCTTAATTCTCTGATTATTTTCAATTAAAGCGAACCGTACATATCCCTCTCCATACTCTCCAAACCCTATTCCGGGAGACACCGCTACCTTTGCATTACTCAATAATCGCTCAGCAAAATGTAATGAACCTTTTGAGCTGTAAGCCTGGGGAATTTTGGCCCAAAGATACATAGTAGCTTTGGGTAGATCATTCTCCCAGCCAATGCTGTTCAAACCGTTTACCAATGTGTCACGCCTGTTTTGATAAGTATCACAGATTTTTTGTACGACACTGGGTCCAGATTCAAGCGCTACTACAGAGGCCACTTGAATCGGAGTAAAGGTACCGTAGTCAAAATAGCTTTTTATTTTTGCAAGTGCGGCAATCATTTCACGATTTCCGACCATAAAACCTACCCTCCATCCAGCCATATTGTATGACTTGCTCATAGAGAAAAACTCGACGGCATAGTCTTTTGCCCCTTTTACTTGCATAATTGAAGGAGCAGTGTAACCGTCAAAACAAACATCGGCGTACGCTAAATCGTGTACAACTAAAATATCGAATCTTCTTGCTAAAGCGATAACTTTTTCAAAAAACACAATATCAACGCATTCTCCAGTGGGATTACTGGGAAATCCAAATACAATCATTTTGGGCTTAGGAATTGACTCTTTAATTGCCCTTTCCAATTCTTCAAAAAATTCCTCTCCAGTTGTCATGCGAACAGATCGAACGTCAGCACCTGCTATTATGGCTCCATAAATGTGAATGGGGTAACTTGGATTGGGCACCAGAACGGTATCGCCTCTGTCTAGAATAGCTAGCATTAAATGAGCAAGGCCCTCTTTCGAACCAATCGTAACGATTGATTCCGAATCCTCATCCAAAATCACCTGGTATTTTTGCCTATACCAATTACAAATTGCGTTCCGGAGTCTCTTGATTCCTTTTGATGCCGAATACCCATGCGTGTGGTCTCTCATCGCGACCTCAGTTAATTTATCAACGATGTGCCGAGGAGTCGGTTGATCAGGATTTCCCATACTCATATCCACAATGTCCTCTCCTGCCATACGAGCCTTTGCTTTTAACTCACCGATAACAGAAAAAACATAAGGAGGGAGCCTTGAAATTCTAGGAAAGATTTTTTGATTCATACTAGCAAATAGAAAAAAGTCTATGGTACATTAATTCAAATCCACTCATCGGTTCAATTATGAATTCAGGACTACAACCAGAAATCATCCGAGGTAAGTATTCAATTACTCGCTATGGTGAAAGCTTCATTGAAGTAAACAAAGTTTTAATAACGACTTCTTGTATTATATCAACAGATAATGAACCTAAACCTTGGGAAATTACAAATGTAAATCAATTGTCTAAGCAGGAGATTGGAAAACTTTTTGAAAATAGCCCAGATGTCGTTCTTATAGGAACTGGGATAAATCAAATTATGCTTGATAAAGATATACTCGAATTTAAACAAAAAGGTGACGACAACCCACTGGCTCTGTTAAATAGCAGTGATGCTCGAATGGTTCTTGGAGCAGATTGTATGTCTACCCACGCAGCATGTCGAACGTTTAATTTACTTGTGGCTGAAGGCCGTTCCGTAGTAGCTGGATTAATTCTTGAATAATTCTCTGAGGATGAAAAATATGCACAATAATACAGGTGATGGCACGTATAATATTGCAACTCTACCGGAAATGAATATAGAAACAATTTTCGGTTCTGGTAAATTAACGGACTTCATTGGAAATAACTTAGTTATTTTTTTCTATCCGAAAGACAATACACCAGGATGTACCTCACAAGCACTTTCGTTTACGAAATACCATAAAAATTTCCTCCGACTGGATACGCAAGTTGTTGGTGTGTCTCGTGATACTATAAAATCTCATTTAAATTTTAGTGCTAAATTTCAATTGTCAGTGAACCTAATTTCAGATGAAAAGGAAGAAATCTGCAGAGCATTTGATGTTTTAAAAAACAAAAATATGTACGGAAAAATTGTAAAAGGCATTGAACGAAGTACTTTTTTTTTCAACAGGAATGGGCAGTTGATTAAAGAATGGAGGAAAGTTTCGGCTGAGGAAAATCCCTCTGAGGTGCTTGATTTCGTAAAAAATAATAGCAGTCAACTAGTGTAGGGGACTTAATTATGCCATTACCCAAAGCTCCTACAAAGATGGGAGAAGTTCTAAAAGGGGAGTCTAACCATAAAACGCAGACACGTAAAAAATTAAAAAAGCAATCATCAGATGGCTCTAAATCTTCGAAGCAAAAAAAAGTTGATGTTAATAAGCTCGTATCTCTAGCAAAAACACCCGTAAAAAAACCTGAGATTCCGTTAGCGGTAAATAAAGAAAAAATCGGTAAGTCGACTGGAAAGAAAAAGCTTTTTGTCCTAGATACAAACGTGTTGATGCATGATCCAACCAGTTTATTCAGATTCCAGGAACATGACGTGTATATACCTTTAGTCACTTTAGAGGAATTAGATCTTCATAAGACAGGCATGTCTGAAGTCTCCCGTAATGTTAGGCAAACCACGAGGGAGATAGACTCTTTGATAAAAACTATAGCAAAGACTGACCCCCCCAAATTACACGAGGGCATCCCTCTGAACCTAAATGGGCATACAGATGCAACAGGTTCTCTGTATTTCCAAACGTCGCCCTTTGAACTAAATGAAAATTTTGGTTTTGGAGATGATAAGCCAGACAATCAAATTTTGTCAGTCGTACAACACCTTAAAAATAAGTTCGAGACACAAGAGGTAATTCTTGTATCCAAAGATATCAATATTAGGATCAAGGCAACTGCTTTGATGCTCCTAGCTGAGGATTACTTTAACGATAGCGTTATCGATGATTCGGACATTTTATACACCGGTGCGGCAATGTTAGAAAAACAGTTTTGGGAACAGATTGGAGACAACCTTGAGTCATGGCAACAAGGAGGCGACGTTTTCTATAGATTTTCAAAACTGCAGTTTATGAAAATGCATCTGAATCAATTTATTTATTGTCCGGATGAAAATTTATCCGCTATAGTTGAGGAAGTTACAAGCGACCTCGTTCTACTGAAAACCTTAAAAGATTTTACACATAGTAAGAACTCCGTCTGGGGAATCACCTCGCGAAATCCGGAACAAAACTTCGCATTAAATCTTTTGTTAAACCCTGAGATTGATTTTGTTACTCTCCTCGGTCAGGCAGGAACTGGAAAAACGCTACTCACTTTAGCTGCAGGACTGGCTCAAACTCTCGAAACAAGGACTTACTCGGAAATAATAATTACAAGGGCTACGGTTCCTCTAGGGGATGACATTGGTTATTTACCTGGAACTGAGGAAGAAAAAATGATTCCGTGGATGGGAGCCATTGAGGATAACCTAGAGGTATTAAATAGGGGAGTAGAAGGAGGAGGTGATTGGAGTAGGTCGGCCGCTTTGGATTTAATGAAAAGCAGGATAAAGATTAAATCTTTAAGTTTTATGAGAGGAAGAACCTTCTTAAACAAATTTCTAATTATAGATGAGGCGCAAAATCTTACACCGAAGGAAATGAAAGCCCTTATTACCAGAGCTGGCCCTGGTACAAAAGTTGTGTGTCTAGGCAATGTAGCTCAAATTGATTCTCCATATTTGACCGAGTCCTCATCTGGCCTTTCTTATGTTGTGGATAAATTCAAAGGCTGGAGGCATGGTGGTCACATCACACTGCAGCGAGGGGAACGGTCAAGACTAGCAGATTTCGCAAGCGAAACTCTCTAGGAAGATTCGTTAGGCATCTCGGTGGCCAGAAAACCACCGCTTTGTAAATTCCAAAGCCTGAAATACAATCCCTGCCGCGCCAAAAGCTCATTATGTGTCCCCTCTTCAACTATTTTTCCACCCTCTATAACAATTAGCCTGTCAAGCTCCGCAATAGTACTCAACCTGTGCGCGATAGCTAAAACGGTTTTGCCTTTCATTACCGTTTTAAGGCTTTTTTGTATTATGGATTCAACTTCACTATCCAGAGCACTTGTGGCCTCATCTAATAGGAGTATTGGCGCATCCTTTAGAATGACTCTAGCAATCGCTATTCTTTGTCGCTGACCGCCACTTAATTTCACACCTCGCTCTCCCACATGAGCATCAAACCCGCACCTTCCGGACCCATCCTTCAAATTCTGGATAAAGCCTGTAACTTCGGCCATATCAGCCGCCCGTAACATTTCCTCCTCTGATGCACTTGGATTGCCGTACTTTATATTCTCTCTAACTGAACGATGGAGAAGGGCCGCATCTTGAGTAACCATGGCAATATTCTTACGTAATGAGTTTTGTTGTACATTCGCTATGTCTACCCCGTCAATTAAAATCCTTCCCTTGTTTAAATCAAAGAATCGTAAGAGTAAATTCATTGTTGTTGTCTTCCCACCACCGGAAGGGCCAACAAGCCCAACTCTTTCACCATGGTTAATTTTGAGATTTAGATCATCCATAACACTCTTACCACTGGTATAAGAAAATGAAATATTTTCGAAGATGATCTCACCAGAGGAAATATTCATAGGCAAAGCTCCTTGCTTGTCCTTCACTGAAAAGCTTTTAGAAAGGATTCTAATCCCATCTCTCACCGTGCCAATATTTTCGAACAACGATGCCATTTCGTACATTATCCAGTGCGACAAACCCATTAACCGGAAAGACATAGCAAAAGCAGCAGCAACCGAGCCAACTGATGCAAGTCCCTTCGTCCAAAGTATTAACACTGTGCCACCAGTGAACAAAATGAGAAGCGTGCTGAGTGTATGGTTGACTATTTCAAATAAGCTTGTAAGTCTATTATGGGGATGCACGTGTTGCATACACTCTTCCATTGAATCTTTTAAATATTTCGACTCACGTTGCGAATGCGAAAACAATTTCACAGTAGCAATATTTAAATACGCATCTGTGATTTTGCCCGACATCAAACTAATCGCATCAGCCCTATTTTTCGAAAGTGCGCTTATTTTAGGCACAAAATATCTAACCGCGATGATGTAACAAGCAACCCAAATTAAAAAAGGAAACAATAAGATTGTACTATAGCTTCCTATAATAATGACCATAGTCAAAAAATAGATGAAAATAAAAACAAAAATATCACCTATGGTTATGTAAACAGATCGTATCGCTAAAGCCGTTTGCATAACTTTCGTAGAAATTCGTCCCGAGAATTCATCGTTGAAAAAAGACATGCTTTGGGAAAGCATTAATCTATGAAAATTCCATCTCATCAACATTGGAAAATTTCCATAAATGGTTTGGTACTTTAATATATCTGCGATGATAACCAGTGGAATTCCACTTAAAAGAAATGTTACCAATAAAATAAATTCATACTTTTTCTCGTAAAAGAAAGATTTTGTTGACGAGGAGGCCAACCAATTCGTGATATCTCCCAACATACCGAATAAAATCGCCTCGAAAGCCCCAATCATAGCCGTGAGGATAGTCAATATAATAAAATAGAGCCTGTACCCTTCAGACATCGACCAAAGAAATTCTAGTAAATTTCTCGGAGGCTTTACCGGGGGGGATTGAGGGTAGCTATTTATTAATGATTCAAAAAACTTAAACAATTTTCAAAGGCAAATAGTTAATGGGAAACAAAATTACGCAAAAAACAGAATCTCCGACTCTTATTCTCGCACAAAGGCTAAAAAAAATTAAACAAAGGCTCACAAATTGCAAGTCCATAGAGGAAGAGGATATAACTGAAATAGACTCGATAATTTACATGCTGGAAAGACAAGAACAATATTTGGATGAATGCACGTCCTTTGAATCATCTGATCTTTCAAAATTAAATAAGCTCACCATGCAGACAGACTGGAATCGAATTTTTTCAGAAAAAAAATCTAGCGTAAGACTCATGACTCAAATGATGAGTAGTAAGCTATCGGGTCAGTTATTAAAAATGCTAGTTACTATATCCGGTGCAAAAAAAATCTTAGAATTAGGGCTGTTTTCAGGTTACTCTGCCCTAGCAATGGCTGAAGGACTTCCAGAGGACGGAAGATTAATTAGTTGCGAAATCGATCCGTACGCAGCTGCCTTCGCACGTAATTATTTAGACAGCACTCCATACGGAAAAAAAATTCAAATAAGATTAGGTCCCGCCTTAAATTTATTAGATAATTTTATGCTTGAAGGCGAATCTTTTGATTTCGTTTTTATCGATGCAAAAAAAACTGAATATAAAAAATATATAACTAAAATTATAGCCAACAAGTTAATCACAAAGCAGTCCATATTATGCATCGACAATGTTTTCATGAAAGGAGCGTGTTTTTCAAAATTTGAAAAGCAAACAAAGGGTTCTAGTGAGGTTAACCAAATGAATCAATTATTAGCATCTGAAAATTTTTTTACTGTTATGTTGCCCGTTCGGGATGGCATGACAATCTCAAAGCTTCGCTAATCAAAAAAAATGATGTTCAGTAAAATTTTAATTAATCTCCTATATCAAGATTATGATTAATTCTCTTCGTCTCACTGGAAATAGCTTTAATCCTGTCAAATATAAAATTTTGAGCACGTTCCTTTTTGTGCTTTTTCAAAGCATTATCAATCATCGTATCCATCAATAATGAGTCATCCTCATAGTCGGATCTCTCAGACTTTTCAAATGAAAGAATAGTCGCCTTACTATGATTTTTATTAAAATCCCTATCTATATCAGATAAGTTCAAATTAGCGAAGTCTGTTTTTTGTCGATTGTCCAAAACAGGTCCGGAACGTTTATTTGACGCAGCATTTTGTATATCTCCGGACACCTCAGTAGCTCTTTCCGTAGTCCCAGATTTAAAAACCTGATTCAATCCCATTAGATTTATCCTTTCAACATAGGATTCGACATTGCAGCAAACTTCTTTAAACACTATTAAGTTATAGTTACCACCTGTCTTAACCTAAAGACTTGCGCTTACGATTATACACACTAAATTATCCTTTTGAATTCCACGTCCTAAATCGCGTAACCCAAAGAGTAAATTCCTCACAGCAACTCACAGTAAACTTGTATCACCCTAAATTTTGGACACAAAAAATGAATCTGAGCGAGCGCGCCGTATAATTTCATCGACTTCCATCCTGTGTTTTAACCATTCGGCAGCCATTATTTTCTTGACTGCTCTTAATGTTTGAATGGTTTCTTCTTTAAACTCGATCTGTCTAATAGTCATAACGGAACTTTTATTTTTCAACCTTCCAAATAAAGCAGTTTCCGTACCAAGATAGAAGTATCAGCTATTTTGATCTTTTGATTTTAATCGAACTGGTCCAAATTTACTAGGATGTAATCCTTTTGCATCTCTGTAAAATGCTTGTGCTAAATACATAATTTCATCATCCGGCAAGGAAGGTTCAACAGCTTCGCTAAAGTTAAGATTTTTCTTTTGATAATCTAGGTTCCCAAATACAATAGGGACCTCAGCTTTTCTAGCAATGTGTAAGAAGCCGGACTTCCAATAATCTGAGCGACTTCTTGTTCCCTCCGGGGGTATTATTAGTATGCATTGAGTCTTCGATTTTATCTCGTTTGATAACAAAGTTACGTAATCATTTTTCTTTCTGCGATTAACAGGTATCCCACCCAAAAACCTCATTAAAAGACCGAGTGGTCCAAAAAAAATTGTATGTTTACCCAACCAATGGTACTTTAAATTTAACATGAAACCGTAAGAGAGCATCATAGGGAAGTCCCAGTTACTGGTATGCGGAGCGGCAATTAAAATACATTTGCAAGGTGGTATGTTGTCCGATTGAAATGACCACCCAAAAAGCTTGAGAACTAATTTAGAAAGATTTGCCATGCAAATAATTCTCTAAAACTTGCGAACTGATGATCAGGAACTTCCTATTGAGACCTTCTAATTCTAACGTTGTTATTTTAAATAAGTTTTCAATAGCTTTTATAGCAGACATAATGGTCAAGTTTCCACGTCGAAATTTCGTTTCAATACAACCTCTCTCATAAAATTCAGACTGACCGAATAGCTAGTAATGCAAAACAAGCTTTTGATTATTGTTTTATGGCTAACACTACATGTATTTCATTTTGGTAAGTCGTACGTGCTATGGAAAATTTTTCGTCTGAATTACAGTCAAAGCATAACTCTAAAAAATGCTTAAATATGGCGTCCCCAAGGGGATTCGAACCCCTGTACCCACCGTGAAAGGGTGGTGTCCTAGGCCTCTAGACGATGGGGACTTTCATAATCCTTTCCATATAGTAAACTAAATCGATTAGATTTTGTCAAAACGATTGTTAATTTGGTGGAGCTAAGCGGGATCGAACCGCTGACCTCTTGCATGCCATGCAAGCGCTCTCCCAGCTGAGCTATAGCCCCTTAATGCCGTAAGTCTAACACAAAGAGGAATTTAGAAAATGTCGCGCGATGCTTTTTTTTGTAAAGAATGGTTGCCAAATTATAGGCTTCTTAGTTCGAAAGATATAGACGAACTTCTCGCAGAAACAATATCCGATGGAAGATCGGTTGTAAGAAAAATCTGCGAGGATGATCAACCATGTAATTGGGAAACTACTGTTCAACCGATTAGCCAAATTAGTGAAAAAATTCATCGGATTTGGGGAGCCGCCAACCATCTTGCAAGTGTCGCAGATAGTGCGGAAATCAGAGATGTGATTAACAAAAATCTTGAACACGTTAGCAGCTTTTGGACTGATTTCTCTCAAAACAAGACTTTATATAAAATTTTTGCCAATCTTCGCAGAGGTATTTCAAAAAAGTCTTACCCTCAGCAACACAAGGTTTTGTCTGACTACATTCGTGATTTTGAGCTTGCTGGAGCACACTTAGAAAATGACGCTCAACTGGATTATAAGGAAAATACCATCGAGTTAACGAGACTAGCACAAAAGTTTTCTGAAAACGTTCTAGACAGTACAAAGGCAACTGTCATTACAGTTGGCATGGACGAGGATGGAAAGCCAATGAAATCGTTGGAAGGTATTCCAAAACACGTTCTTGAAATATCAAAAAAAGAGGCAGTAAAGAGAAACTTTGATGGTTATGTGTTTTCTCTTCAACCTCCAATATACTCTCCAATAATAGAGTACTCATCCAATCGCTCACTAAGATTTGATATATTCTGCAAATATGCAAGAAGAAGTTCTGATATAGCTGAAGAGGGAAGTTTATTTGATAACAGTCTCATCATTGCAAAAATACTAAAACTAAGATATCGACAAGCAAAAATCTTGGGTTTTTCAAACCCTGCTGAACTATCCTTAACCACT
>JAOINQ010000016.1 GCA_028139685.1 Betaproteobacteria bacterium | reverse complement strand
TCGCGAGGAATATTTTTAGAAGGGCGAATATAAATCCCTGGCTCAACAGTTAAAACCATATTTTTTTTAAATGTGGTGTTGTAAGAACCTACATCGTGAACATCTAGTCCTAGCCAATGACCGGTTCTGTGCATATAAAACTCTCTGTAATCTTGTTTTTCAATAGCCTCATCGACATTTCTATTTTTTATTAGGCCTGCATTAATCAAATTTTGGGTTATTGATCTGACTGCCTCCTCATGAGGGGCGTTGTACTTTTCTCCCACTTTGATCTTTTGGATAGCATCTCTTTGAGCTAGTAAAACAATTTCATAAATTAACTTTTGAGCTTTTGTAAATTTACCGGAGACCGGGAATGTTCTGGTTATATCGGATGCATAACCGTTAAATTCACAACCTGCATCAATAAGTAGCAACTCATTTTTTTTTAATATCCTACTACCTGCTCTGTGATGTAAGACACAAGCATTTGGGCCACCTGCAACGATGCTTGGATACGCAACTTCATACGCTTCATTATTCCGAAATACTTGTAATAATGCTGTTTCGACATCAAGTTCTTTTAGCCCTGGACGAGAGATCTTCATTGCTTCTCTGTGGGCTGCCGCCGAAATACAGGCCGCCTTTTTCATTACTTTTAATTCGTAGGCATCTTTTATAACGCGCTGATTTTCAATAACGCAGTTTAAATCACCTAAATTAACTGGATTATCGATTCCCATACGCTTCTTGCCTGTTAATAGAGATAACCAGCGAGTGACTCTTTGTGAAAAAATTTGTTCGGCTATAGGGAAAAAAACACATTGGGATTCTGCTAGTTTTGACGTTACTATTTGGTCGACTGCTTCGGTAGCATATGCTTTGTCAAACAGATAGTCTGTTTTTGCCTTGCGCTGCCCAATGATAACTCCATTCCATAATTCTTTAGTTTTATCTTTTTTTCTTGAGATAATTATGTCCTCATTAAGCCGCCTTCCATCTGAAAAAATTATCATCCACGCGTTTGGTTCTTTAAATCCGGTTAAATAGTAAAAGTTGCTGTTGCATCTAAACGGGTATGATACATCACCATTTCTATTAACCTCATCACCAGAATACAAAAGTGCCGTAAACGGTTTGCCCGCAGTAATTCGCTGTAGATTTTTTTGTAAAATGACTCGCCTTTTTTTAAATTTCTCATAATTTGTTAAATTTATATCAGGCAATCTTTTATTTTCACCAGTCAAGTGGCTTTTCCCCTCTTTTCTCATGTTTTTTTTTCGCATTATCTAGTCTTTCATTTGTCCCTATATCTTCCCAGATTCCATGATAAAGCTCGCCCAAAACAAGTCCTTCTTCAACTGCAGGAATAAGAATGTCTCTTAATTTCTCAGAAGTTCCTCGTTTAATATACTGAAAAAATTCAGGCCGGTATATTCCGATACCGGCGAAAGTGAGTTTGTAATTATTTATGCCGATATGATCATTTAAGTTATTGAAGACTGTATTTCCAACAAGATGAAAATCTCCAGAGAGTGATGAAGTTTTGGTCAAGATAAGATAAGCCAATTTTTCATCGAGAATTTTACTGGAAGAAATTTTGAAAGCCCTACTTATTGGCCAGTCACACAAGATATCAGCATTGATTACCAGAAACGGTTGACTCAAAATGTTCAAGGGTTTTGCAAAAGCGATACCTCCAGCAGTCTCGAGCGGTGGTGAGGGCTCGAAAGAGTAAAATATATTTAAATCCTTGTATTTGTAACCAAACTTCTTCACGATGAGGTGACCTAAGTACGAGACATTTATAACGACATTAACTATCCCTGCGCGATGAAGTCGTTCAAGATGGTGAGCCAGTATTGGTTTGCCATTAATCCTTACAAGTGGTTTAGGAATATGTTTAGTTAGAGGCATTAGTCTCTTACCCCTTCCAGCTGCGAGTATCATTGCATTCATTTATATTAGTTTAGCGGATTATCAGAAATTCCTCTAAAAAATTAGTGATAAACTTTAGCTCGCTGTAGTTTTTACTGATTGCTAAAGTTCTCTGATTTAATTTATTTAAATACCTCAAGTAATTGTCTTTATTGTCTCGATACTTCAATCGACAAAATATACCTATAATTTTTAAGTTTCTCTGAATAGCGGTGAAATCGTAGGAATTTTTGAAGGATTCAAAACTTCCTTTTATAAGTTGACGTTCTTTAATTTTTTCAAAAAAGTATTTTAAGCAAGTGTTCTCTATATCTTCGTTGTAATCTGTATAAGCATCCTTTAGAAGAGATACTAGATCGTACGTTAGAGGGCCAATTAGCGCATCTTGGAAATCAATAACGCCGATTTTGTTCGTTTTATTAAGATACATCAAATTTCTGCTATGGAAGTCTCTATGGATAAGGGTCTGTGGTTCTCTCAACATCGAGGAGATTAACAACTCAGTAAAATTTTGAAAGTTATGAAGCGGAAAATATTTAGATTTTTGATCTAAATGGGTACCAACATACCAATTTCTGAAAAGATTAAGTTCTTCTAGGATTATTTTCTTTGAAAAAGTTTTAACTTTTCGATTGAAGGTATTTCTCTTTTTTTTATATTCGGTCTCAATTTTAAGTAATATGTCGAGTGCAGAGATCAAAAGACTTGTAGGATTATTATTCTCGGAAATTTTCTTGAGTAAGGTCGTATCTCCAAAATCTTCAATAATTAAGAAGCCCAAAAGGGTATTCTTCGAGTATATATTCGGTATCTTGATTTTGAGCTCATTGAATATTTTTGCTCGAGACAGAAATTTTTGCAAAGGCTCCTTTTCTGGAGGGGAGTCCATTAAAATTAAGGTATGGTCGAGTCTGGATGTGGTTATCCTAAAATATCGACGGAAAGACGCATCGGATGAGATAGGAGTAATTTCATAGGGTATGGAATCTTTTAATATCGAAGAAGATTCTATCCACTTTTTCGCTTCAGTTATGCGGGAGTCGTATTTAATTTCGGTCAATGGTTTGCTCAAGTTATAATGAAAAGCTAAAGATTTAATGGGCTAGGATGATAAACTACCGGTTTTTATTTAAATGTACACTTCTTATTATAGTGGGAGTGTTTAATATACAAAAAAAAGTTTTGGGAGAGGTTTATTCTGATGTTTCTGGCTCTAGTGTTTTTTCTGATCACAATTTAAGAATAGACTCTGGGTTAACGCTAAAACTCAACCCCGATATTGTGAGCCCGAGCTATTTGTTAGGTGAAAAAATTAGAGGGCAAATCGATGATACGATAATTGTCGAAACTGGTGCGCAGTTTCGGAAACTAGGTATCAGTCTTAGTGCTAACAGGCTCGTTTATGATTTGGTACAAAGCGAGTTAGACGCTGAGGGCAATGTCACTTTTTTTAGAGAGGGGGAGCTTTACACCGGACCTCGTCTTTCATTAAATCCTCTGACCATGCAAGGATTCTTTGAGGATGTTAACTATGATTTTACAAGGATTAATGGGAGAGGAAAAGCAGACAGGGTCGACTTTATTCGCCCCAAAGAGGTAATCCTTCACGGAGCTACATTTACAACTTGTCCAGCTGACAGGCCTGCCTGGGAATTGAGGTCATCAAAAATTATTGTCGATGATGTACGCTCAGTAGCTACAACTGAAACCACATCTTTGTATTGGAATAATTCGGAACTCATACCGTTGGGTAATTTATCTTTCTCAATATCGGGAAAAAGGAAGTCGGGCCTTCTTGCTCCGACATTCTCGGTAAACTCAAAACTGGGTCTGGACCTCACAGTGCCTTATTATCTAAATATTGCTCCAAACAGGGACTTGACCTTTTATCCTCGATTGGTTGGCCGTCGCGGAGTGCAAGTAGGAGCTGATCTACGCCTATTAGGCCAGGAATACTATACAGAGGTTGGTTTGCAGGTTCTTCCTTCAGACCAGATAGCTGGGGAAGATAGGTGGTTCGGAAGAGCTACCGCAAGGTACAACTTATCAGCAGAAAGAAGTATTTCTTTGAATTTAAATAGGGTATCGGATAATGACTATTTTGCAGATTTTGGCGCCTCAGTTTTAGCAGCTTCGCAGAGAATATTACCCACGACAATTCAAATGAATGGGATTTTTAACGGCTGGTCTTATCAGGCTGGATATCAAGGTTACCAGGTTTTACAAGACCTTGGCGCTCCGATTTTACCTCCATATGAGTGGAGTCCAAAATTTGCTTTAAATAAAAATACAGATTTCTTAATTGGCTCTAAAGAGACGGACATCATTCTAAGTGCGGAAGCAACTCATTTTACGCACCCTTCTTTAACTGATGGAACAAGGTTAATAGGGAAGGCAAAATTGTCAACCCCATTAAATTTCGGTCCAATAAGGTTGGTTCCAGCAGCTAATCTTCACTACACACTATACAGAAAATCTAAAGACGGCAATTTATCCGAGACAAGCAACAGGTTTAATATTAATCAATCGCTTTTAGGTGTTTATGCAAATAATACGGACGATAGCAAGAGCTCTTATGAGAGACTAGTGCCTGGGGTTAGTGTAGAATTGTCTTCCGCACTTGAGAGAGAGTCGGAATTCAGAGGAAATGCCTACACAAATACGATAGAACCCATGTTGTTTTATGCTTTTACGCCGTATCATAATCAAGACAATTTTCCAGTTTTCGACACAAGTAGTGTAACCTCAAGCTTAGCGCAACTGCTCTCTGAAACCAGTTTTTTCGGTGATGATAGAGTGGCAGACAAGAATTTTCTCACCGCTGCCCTAACAACAAGATTTTTAGACGGTGAAGGATTTGAACGCATAAGAGCCTCAGTCGCTCAACGCTATTACTTTGATCGGCAGAGAGTGGTTCTTCCAGGACAACCGGTGAGGGAAGATGATGAATCTGATCTTTTCTTCGAAACTGGAATTAAAGCCTCAGGGGACTTATCCATTTCAGCCCTAGGTCAATACACCAGAAAACTTGGGCTTTGGCAGAATCAGATTGTCAGCATTCGTTTTTCACCTAAGCCAGGACGGGCGCTTTCGTTTGATTACCGATTCACCCGGAATTCAGTTGACTCGGCGGACTTGTCATTTCAAACTCCAATATCTAATAATTGGTACGCAGTTGGAAGGTATAACTACTCTTTCCAGAGTAGAAGTGAAGCCTCCGGAAATCAGCCTCCTGGACTAGTGGAAGCGCTCTTTGGCTTGGAGTACAATGGGGGCTGTTGGGTGTCAAGGTTAGTAGCTCAAAGATATGTTACTGGTTCAACGGAGGCTACAAATGCTTTGTTTTTTCAAGTAGAGTTAAACGGTATTGCCAGGGTTGGTGCAGATCCACTCAATGCACTTAAGCGTGGAATTCCGAATTATAGAAGGATTAATCAGTTAGGACCAATGCCATCGAATTTTGATAATTTTCGTTAGTTAATCTTCACAGGTAGGAAAATGTTTACCATCGCTTTTTGGACTATTATAAATATCTATCAATCAATACTTGCTGAACCCATCGTTGTTGATCGCGTAATTGCTGTCGTAAACGGAGAGGCAATATTAGCAAGTGAATTACAAACAAGCCTGGCAATTCAGCGCTTAACAAAAGCGAAGGGAGAATTTCGAGACCTTTCTAATGTGCAAAAAAATGCTGTTTTGGAGAAAATGATAGATGAAAAAATTCTATTGCAAAGAGCAAAGCTTCTTAATTTATCAGTAAATTCCGAGATGATTTTAGGGATAATTGAGGATATAGCTAAAAATCAAGAATTGACAGTAGATAAGCTAAGGAAGAAGTTAAAAAATGCTGGAATCAATTTTGAAGATTTTAAAACAAAATTAGAAACTGATGTCTTACTCTCTCGTTTGAGGGATAAAGAATTAGATCAAAAGCTATACGTATCTGACACTGAAGCAGAAAATTTTCTTTCTACAGAAGTTGAATTTAATCTTTCATCGGGAGAAATTGCTATTATGCACCTCAAGGTACCATTTAATGATGAAATAGGAAAAGCGGGTTCAAGTGAGGTCGCACAAAAGATATTGGTATCACTAATTGAAAACAAAAGCGCGAATTTTGAAGATAGAAAATTCGGTGGCTATGAATTTGAGGAGTGGGGTTGGAGAAAATATGACCGAATTCCTGAACTATTTCTCAACCATGTTATAAGCCTTGAACCAGGGAACTACTCTGAGGTGATTGAAAGTAAAAGTGGCTTTCACATTCTTTATGTTGTAGACCGTAGGTCTACACTTATTCAAGATAAAATTGTTAGGTACAGGGCGAAACATATTCTAAAACGGGTAGATGATGAGCGGAATGACCAGGAAGCTTTTGAGTCATTGAAGGAAATAAAGAAAAGAGTTTTAGCAGGAGAGCGTTTTGAATATTTCGCCAAAAGATTTTCGGAAGATGAAAAATCGGCGGAGAATGATGGTGACCTTGGATGGGCATATCAAGGCGACTATGTTCCAAGCTTTGAGCGAGAAGCGATAAAACTACAGATTGGTGAAATCAGTGATCCGGTAAGGACGCCCTATGGATATCACTTAATCATGATCACGGATCGGGTGCAGGAAAAGGTAAGTGCTGAACGTAAACTAACTCTTGCAAAAAATCTAATTAGGGAAAAGCGTGTTAGGGATGTTGTACGTGAATGGATTGCAGACATGCGAGCTAATAGTTTTATAGATAAAAAAATTTAGAAGAAAATAGATGAAGAAATATTTAGGCCAAAATTTTTTGGTGAATAGCAATGTGATTGATTGCATTATTTCACATATGTGTATTAAAGCAAATGACTTTGTATTTGAAATCGGTCCTGGAAAAGGAGCTTTGACAGGTTCAATAGTCTCAAAGACGGAATGTTGTTACAGTCTCACAGTTCTTGAAAAAGACAAAGAACTCATACCATTTTTAAAAAAAAAATTTTTTAAACCCAACATAGAAGTCATTTACGGTGATATTTTAAAGTTCGACCTTAATTCTTATTTAAATAATTGGTTGTCAAGTGGCAAGGTTAGAATTTTAGGAAACTTGCCATATTATATTTCTTCGCAGATACTATTTAAGCTACTTGAGTCAAGAGATCTTATTCAGGATCAGTTGTTAATGCTGCAAAAAGAAGTAGCGGATCGGATAATTGCTACACCAAAAAAAAAGGAATATGGGAAGCTGTCTGTCCTAATCCAACTATTCTATGAGGTTGAGAAGGTCATTGATGTAACACCCGATAAATTTAAACCAATCCCCAAAGTACATTCATCAGTAATTAAAATGTTACCTACAGACAAGTATGTGACGCTTGTTCATGATAAAAATTGTCTCTTTGAAGTTGTCAGGAGAGCATTTTCAATGAAGAGAAAAATGATTAAGAATTGTTTAGTTAACCTCGTTTCTGAACGAGAGTTACAAAGTGTCGGTATTGCCCCTACTGAACGAGCCCAGCACTTGCCGGTTTCAAAGTTCATTCGTTTGGCAAATCTTGTTTCCGCAAGAAAATTCAATTAAATCGGGCGATTTCATCTTTTAGTTTTTCAATCTGTTCTCTAACAATAGAGATAATTTGATTGGGATTCCTTCCATCCGGATGAATCTCATTTCCAATTTTTACGATAATCGTTCCGGGCTTTTTTATAAAAGCATTTTTCTTCCAAAATTGTCCAGCATTATGTGCTATGGGAATGATTGGTACATTTAGCTCATCAGCTACCACTGCCGCACCAATTTTATATCTTTTTTTTTCCGACAAACGTACCCTAGTTCCCTCTGGGAAGAAAACTAGCCACCTGCCCAGAGAGAATTGCTTAGGAGCTTCACTTATGATTGACTGTATCGCATTTCTTCCTGCTTTCCTGTTAATGTGGATCATATTTAGTAAAAAAATTCCCCATCCAAAAAAGGGGATAAGGAGAAGTTCGCGTTTAAAAATGAAACATACAGGTTTTTTTAAGTAGGACGCAATAAAAAATGTTTCCCATGTACTTTGATGATTGCAGCATAAAATAACGTTTGAGTTCAAATTCCGGTCCAAAATATGTGACCCATTTAATTCGAACTTAATTCCGATGAGGTGTTCAGCTAATTTTAAATTTATTTTTGGCCAGAGCATGGTAATTTTGTATCGTTTTTCTAAACTCAGGAAAGGTATTATGATTACTACTAATATCCCCCAGACAAAAAGTGAAGTGATTTGCAATAAAAAAAAGGCGGCTGATTGAAATACAAGCATTAAGAAATTTTTTCAGCTACGGAACTAAGGTCGTTCTCTATTTCAACATTGTCTGGCATAAGGTTATGAAGAGACTTATGTTCTTTTAAGGTTTTTTCCCCGTTACCTGTTAAAACCAGAAAGGATCTCGCTGAGATTGCCTCTGCTGCTTTGAGATCACGGAGCGAATCACCTACAGTAATGCAAGATTCCCCTAAAACACCAAATCTTCTTGTAATTTCCTTAAACATTCCTGGCTTAGGTTTCCTGCAAGCACATTTCATACTAGGGCAGTGAGGGCAGAAAAAAATACCGTCTATATCGGTTCCAAATTGCCTTATACAGGTTAACAGTTTCGCGTGAATGCCGAATAAATCAGCTAATTGGATAATCCCACGACCAACCGCAGATTGATTAGTTGCTATCACAACCTTCCATCCTTTTGCTTTTATTCTCGCAATGGCTTCAATGCTTCCAGGTATTGGGCGCCACTCCCCTGGGTTCTTAATGTAATTCGGAGAGTCAAAATTTATAACACCATCCCTGTCTAAAATAATTAGTCTATTGTTCATTACGTCCTTTGGATACTAAAGATAAATCGACTAATTGATTCATTATAGAGTGCACATGAGACAATAAAAAAATCCTATTATTTCTTAAAGCAGTATCATCAACATTTACGAGAACATTTTCAAAAAAATTCTCAATAGGCTTCTTAAAACCAACGCAGGACTTCAAATATTTATCAAACTGATTATGGGCGATTTGAAATTTAATCTGTTCGCACAGATGGATTGAAATTGCAAATAAATCTTTTTCAGCTTTTTCTACAAATAAATTCTGATCTATTGATTCAAATTTTTTTCCAGAAATCTCCGCTTTATCCAAAATATTCTTGATCCTCTTGTTTATTAAGAATAACTTTTCCGAATCAATATTGATTGCTGCTTTTTCTAGCTCTTTTAATAAAAAAGGGAAACTGTACGTATCTACGAAAGCAAACTTCATGCATGCCATTATACAATCTGCTCTGTAGCCTTGTTCTTTAAAAAAGTAGAACAAGCGATCAGAAATGAAATTTTGCATTTTTTTTATCGTGACTTCCCTCTTTTTACCAGTTGAGACGAATATGCTCAGCGAGGATTCAATTAAATAATCCAGAGTAACTTCAAACTGCTCCGACATTAGTATACTGAGTATCCCCAAAGTATTTCGTCTCATTGCGTAGGGATCTTTGTCTCCACTAGGCATTAGATCTATGCTTATCAAACCCGCAAGCAATTCAAATTTATCAGCAAGAGCAAGGGATTTTGCTAACCTACCTTCGGGAAGACTATCTCCGGAATACCTTGGTTTGTATTGACCTTCAATCGCTTCAGCTATGTATGGCTTACCTCCATCAGATAAGTAATAATACTTACCTATGATTCCTTGCAGTTCGGGGAATTCATTTACCATTAGGGTCACCAGATCATTTTTAGATACTTCTGATAAAGTTATACAATCTGAGGTATCTAGTTTAATTTTCTCCCCCCAATCTATCAAAAGCGACTTGATTCTTTTTGTTCTATCGCTCAATGTTCCGAGAAGATTGTGATACATCACCGCTGAGAGCTCATGTTTTCTTTCGATGAGCGGTTTTTCCTGATCTTTCAAGAAAAAGAAATGGGCGTCATTTAATCGAGCTCTTAAAACTCTTTCATTACCAGTTACGATTTTAGATGAATCTTTAGGATCGTTATTCGTGATGACGATAAACTTGTTGCTCAATCTTCCGTCCTCCTCACTTAGAGGAATATATTTTTGATGCTTTTGCATGGTAAGAATTAGGCACTCTTTGGGAAGCGATAGAAATTCATTATCGAAGTAGCAAAGCAGAGCTTTTGGCCACTCACATAGGGCGGTGATCTCGTCAAGAAGGTTATTATCAATAATCGATTTACAATTTTCTTTGTTACAAATATTCATTATAGACCGGTTAATTTTCTCTCGCCTTTCCTCAAAATCAACAATAACTTTACCTAATTCAAAAAGTTGGGATTCGTATTCCATGGCTGATTTGATCTTAATCTGGTCTTGTCCGAGAAATCTATGTCCATTTGTCGAATTTGATGAGTGTAAACCCAAAACTTCCATGTTGATTAATTTATTATCAATCATTGAAACAAACCCTCTAACCGGACGAATGAACTCAATATCGTTTTTGATTTCCTGGCCGATGACTTTTTGGTATTTCATCAACTTAGGAACTGGTAAATTTTTTAAGCATGTTGGAAAGTTTTTTTGTACTGATTCCTCTAAAGTGATCCCTTCTTTAAGAATATCAATGAAAATAAAATCTTTACCGTTTATATCTTCGGTATATATCTTTTGTAAATATTTTGATTCTATGAAGGAATCCTGTTGATTTTTGTTTTTTAGTAGACTTTTTATTTTATTCTCTAGCGGAGGTAATATCTCACCTCTTTTTCCTAGACCGATTTCTTTCGGAACTAGACGCACTTTTTCTTTTCTGTTGGGTGCTGACGATGATACATTTTGAATTAAAAAACCAAGGCGTCTGGGCGTAGCAAAGATTTTATATTTAGGTTCTTCTCCAATTAACTCATCTTTACTGAGAAAATTTAAAGAGAGTTCTGCAAGTGAGGTTGACAAATTTTTTAAAGCTGTCGGAGGAAGCTCTTCTGTGAATATTTCTATTAGAAAATTAGACATGGTTTATTTCAAAAGTGGGAATCCTAAACTCTCACGGGATTCTAAATATTTTTTACCAATTCGTTTGGATAAATCTCGAATTCTTTTAATGTATCCAGCTCGTTCTGTGACTGATATACACCCTCTTGCTTCTAGTAAATTGAATGTGTGCGCTGATTTGAGCGTATAGTCATAGGCCGGCAATGGAAGACTGCTATCTAGAAGCCTTTTTGCCTCACATTCATATTGATCAAAACAATCAAATAAAAACTTTGGATTACTTTCCTCGAAGTTATGAGTGGATTGTTCAACTTCATTTTGTCTATAAATATCTCCGTAACTGACCTCAGTATGTTTTCCCTTATCATTTTCCCAGGACATCCATATTAATTCGTAAACATCCTCTTTTTCTTGAATGTGTAGGGCGAGTCTCTCCACGCCATATGTAATTTCACATGTAATTGGTTTGCAATTTAAACTTGCAATTTGTTGAAAATATGTAAATTGAGTAACCTCCATCCCATTTAACCAAACCTCCCATCCTAACCCCCAAGCACCCAATGTTGGGTTTTCCCAATTGTCTTCAACGAGCCTTATATCATTTTGTTCCTTATCTATATTGAGACGAGATAAAGATTCAAGATACAAATCAACTATGTTTTCAGGACTAGGCTTAAAGACAACTTGAAATTGAAAATAATGCTGGAGTCTATTTGGATTTTCGCCATATCTTCCGTCGGATGGCCTTCTAGATGGCTGCGGGTAGCAGGCATTCCACGGTTCAGGACCAATTGCTTTTAAAAAAGTCATAGGGTGTGAAGTTCCAGCTCCAACTTCCATATCCAAAGGCTGAAGCACGATACAACCTTTCTCTGACCAGAACTTCTCTAATCTAGAAATAATATTTTGGATTGATAACATGTCTATATTTTATCTAAAAATTCTTCTCACAGCGCCAGCTATCAAAACAAATATGCAAAGTAATAAAATGGGAGTATTCCCGTAGTTTGTAAAAGGTGTTTGTCCTGCTCGACCTGTAATTTCGGTAACTACATACGCCGGTTTTGTTGGGTGGAGTAAAGTTTTGACCCTTCCCTTATGGTCAATATGTGCTGTCATGCCAGTATTCGTAGATCGAACAGTCGGCTTTGATGTTTCAATACTTCTCATCCTGGCCGCCATCAAATGGTATTTAAGCGAATTTGACTCACCGAACCATCCAAGATTACTTATATTTAGTAAAATTGTGGATTCGTTTTCTAATCCGGGCTGTTTAAGATGCTCAATTATCTCCGAGTTAAATAAGTCCTCGAAGCAAATATTAGATACAATTTTATGCTCGCCGAGTGTTATTGGAGATTGTATATTTTTTCCTCGGGCGAAATCTCCTAACGGAATCTTCATTTGTCCAATAAACCACTTAAATCCTGTAGGAATAAATTCACCAAAAGGTACAAGATGATGTTTGTGATATTCGCCTGCTATTTCAAAAAAAAATGGGTTTTTTAAATTTGGTTTCAGTAACAATAGTGAGTTGTACCATTTCTCATTTTTTACATAAGGTATGCCTGTGATAAGTTTACTCTCACTAGTTGCAATTAAGCTAGATAATCTTTCAAGAAATTTTTTGTCTGTGAGTTCTAAAGGTCTTATCAAAGCTGTTTCAGGTAAAACAATCGCCTCGATTTTGTCCTCGTTTGAGATCGCTGTTTTGATTAGAGAATAATACTGTTTCTGGATTTTCAGTTCATGTTCAGGGTCAAATTTTATTAACTGTGGAATGCCTCCCTGAACTAATAATATTTTAATTGGATCTTTTGTTTCAGCAGTCAGATTAATAAGGCCTACGAACAAGCTAATTAAAACAAGAGATGAAACCTTCAACACTGATCTAAAATTAAAATTATTAACTAAGGTGGCAATACATAGAACAATTAAAAAAGTTACTCCGTAACTACCCAAAAAAGGAGCGAATTTAGCTAGCGGAAGGTTTACTCCTAGTACTCCAATCTCTAACCACGGAAAGCCGCTGAAAAGAAGACTTCGTAATAATTCTAGAGTAGTGATTATCGCAGCAATTTCGAGGCTAGAGAAAGCATATAATCTACTTAGAGCGAGTGCGACGATATAAAATGCTGCAACATAAAATGCTAGTAACCCAGTTGAAAAAACAGAAAGAAGAAATGGTAAGCCTCCAATGACAAATAAGCTGTTATAAATCCAATGTAGTCCAACTAAAGAGCAGCTAAATATCAGTAAATAGGAGATGTAGTGATAACATTTTGAATTTCTTTTGTTGAGGAATAAAACTGTTGAGATTACAGTTATAAGGCTAAGACTCACCATTTAGATAGGTAACTGCGTTATCATCTTTTTCTCGAAGTGCGGGTCTAAGTTTTTGGATATCTATTACTAACTGATAAACTCTTCTTGCATCTGCTCTTTGAATTTCAAAGGCAATATTGCCAATCTCCGTTTTTTCTCCACGTCTGGGAACATGCCCTAAATGATCTGTCACAAAACCTCCTATTGTCTCAACATTATCACTAGAGAATTTTGTTGAGAAAAAACTATTGAACTGGTCTAGAGAAGTTCCTGCTCTTACTCTAAAACGATTAAGTTGAGAAGGAATCTCTAAAATATTATCTTTTTCTTCATCGGTGTCGTGCTCATCTTCTATATCGCCCACTATCTGCTCTAACACATCTTCTATGGTTATTAAACCACTGATACCACCATACTCATCAACGACAATTGCCATATGATTTCTCTTAATTCTAAAATCTCGCAACATAGCATTTAGTTTTTTTGATTCTGGCACTAACACCGCAGGCCGCATTAACCCTCTTATATTTTCCTCATCCCTGTGAAGAATAGAGAGGATATCTTTGGCTAGTATGATGCCGATAACATTGTCTTTTCTACCTTCAATAACAGGAAATCGTGAATGGGCTATTTCTGTGACAAAGTCTAAAATCTCATCGATATTAGTATCAATCTCAATACAGTCCATTCTTGCTCTGGGAACCATTATATCTCTAACGGCGAGGTCTGAAATTTGGAGAATTCCTTCCATCATGGAGACCGCATCCGCATTCAAAACGGAGTGCTCTTCCGCCTCATGAATTTGTTCAATGAATTCTTCCCTATTATCAGGTTTTTTAAAAAGACGATAGAAAAAGCGTTTTATTAGAGCTAAAAAGTTTCCCGAATTAGGGTCGTCGTTCATGCGGCGGCATGGTCTAGTCAAGGAACCTCTATTTTGCCAAAATATCCGTCAAAATCAAGTTTTTTAAATATAAGGGGAATCTATACCCAGTGATTTTAAGATTTTTTCTTCTAGTTTTTCCATCACAGAGGCATCACTTAGGTTGTTGTGGTCATACCCCAGTGCATGAAGAGTTCCGTGAACTAACATGTGCGCCAGATGTTCAAACCTCCCTACCTTGTATTCCCTGCATTCTGCATATATAACTGGTAAACAAATTACGATATCTGCAATGACATTGGGGGATTTTTCAAAGCTAAATGTGAGTACATTAGTAGCATATTTTTTATTTCTATATTTGTGATTTAGACGTTTACCCTCTTGAGAATTTGTAAATCGTACTAGGAAGATACAGTCACCAGTAAAATCTATTAAAGCAGCCTTTTTGACAGTGAGATTGACTAACTTTTTGATGGTTTTTTTTTTATCAAATGGTCAAATCCTTTAAGCCTTTTGTCTTGAATTTGTTGAACTTCGATTCTAATCATTAGATCAGTTCGCCCCTTAAGCTATGTTTTTTAACGTCAGTTATGAGAACTGGGACAATCTTTCCTATTAAGTTAGTCGTTCCGAAAAGATTTACAACTCTATTATTTTGTGTTCGCCCCATTAATTCTTTTGAGTTTCTTTTTGAGAGGCCTTCTATTAAAACATTTTGATTCTTTCCGAGCATTTCGAGGCTGTGATATTGGGCATATTTATCGAGCTTTTCCTGCAAAATTTTTAGTCTCGCAAATTTTGTAATTTTATCAATTTTGCCTGGAAGTTGAGATGCAGGAGTGCCAGGTCGATCACTATAGGCAAAGGAGTAAGAGCCGTCAAATTTAAGTTCATCAACTAAATTTAATGTTTTTTCAAAGTCTTCATCAGTTTCCCCAGGAAAACCAACAATAAAGTCTGATGTTAAGGAGAGTGAAGGTCGATTTAGTCTTAATTTTTTTATGATCGACTTGTACTCAAGAGCTGTATAACCCCTTTTCATAGCAGATAAGACTTTGTCGCTTCCAGATTGAACTGGTAGATGAAGCTGGTCAACTAGTTTTGGGAGCTTTTTATATGCTTTTATGAGACTGCTTGTAACTTCTCTGGGGTGAGAGGATGTGTATCTAATCCTTTCCAACTCATTTATAGAAGAAGTAAGTTCCAATAAAGATGCGAAATCTAACTTTTCTTTTCGATCATAATATGCGTTAACATTTTGACCAAGAAATGTAATTTCTTTTACACCATTTTTAACAAGGTATCGAACCTCCGGAATAATATCAAAAATAGACCTAGAGAATTCCGTTCCTCTAGTGTAAGGAACTACGCAAAAACTGCAATATTTACTGCATCCTTCCATAATCGAGACAAATGCCGTAGCAGAACTTCTTGACTTAGTTGGTAAGTGATCAAATTTCTCGATTTCTGGAAAGCTTATATCAATTTGACTTTTTCGATCTTTTTTCGCTTTCTTAATCATAGAAGGGATGCGATGTAATGTTTGAGGGCCAAACACAACATCTACGTAGGGAGCTCTTTTTACAATATTTGCGCCTTCCTGGCTGGCAACACAGCCGCCGACTCCAATTATCAAGTCTGGATTATTTCTTTTAAGGTGTTTTATTCTCCCAAGGTCCGAAAAAACTTTTTCTTCAGCTTTTTCTCGAACGGAACAGGTATTGAATAGAATTATGTCGGCCTCTTCTGGTGAGCTTGTTTCAGAGACAGTATCTGAGTCTGCGAGCAGGTCAGAGATTTTCCCAGAGTCATACTCGTTCATTTGACAGCCGTAGGTTTTAATGTAAAGCTTTTTATCCATAATGTCTTTTCACCACTTTACCTTATTCTATCTAAAAAAAGATCGTGTTACAGCCGGGAATTACAAAGAAAGAGATGTTTGCTTGGGCTAGTTTAGATTTTGCAAATTCTGGTTACACTACGGTTGTTCTGACCACTATATTTAACGTTTATTTTGTTACTGTTATTGCAGGTGATATTGCGGAGGCAACATTTTACTGGACACTAACACTTTCTATCAGTTATTTAATCATAATGATTGTCTCGCCGTTGATTGGCTCTTATGTAGATGCTCGAGCAACCCATCGAAAAATACTCTTTCTCACCACAATTTGTTGCTCAATTTCAACAATTATTCTCGGGTTCTGTGGTGCAGATGATATGAAACTAGCTATATTTTTCCTTGTTTTGTCCAATTTTTCCTATGCTATTCACCAAAACACAACTGCTGCCTTACTGAGTAAGGTCGCTGATCTGAGACATGTGGGAAAGATTTCAGGTTATGGCTGGGCATGGGGGTTTATAGGCGGAATTCTGTCCCTGGCATTATCTTTATGGTGGCTAGCACAATCTTTCTCGGTACTTCCTGCTGGTTTGTCAGAGGGAGTTGATGAGGGGATAATGGGGGCGTTAACTTTGACTGGCTTTTTGTTTTTGTTAGTTGGTTGTTTTTCTTTATATTTTTTAAGGAACATCATAATTTGTCCCACAAATTTAGATTGGAAAAATTCGTGGTCAAATCATTTTTTTAGCTTATCTCGCTTAAAATCAGAGCGCAACATGTTGATTTTATATTTTTGTATTTTTCTGTACCATTGCGGGATTACTGCTGTCATAACGGTTGCATCAATATATGCTTCGAAGGTGATGGGTTTTACAATCAAAGAGATTGTCGGGTTGGTGTTGATTGTAAATGTTAGTGCTTGTATTGGTTCATTTTTGTTTGGAAGTTTGCAAGACAAAGCCGGTCATAAATCTAGTTTAATGGGTATTGTGCTTTTTTGGATAATAGCAATAATGTTTCTTTTTTTTTCCTACAAGCCGTCAATGTTTTATATAAGCGCTAATTTAATTGGGTTAGGGTTAGGTGCAGCCCAAAGTGCTGGGCGAGCTTCAATCGCTTATCTGGCGCCAAAAGAACAACAGGCTGAATATTTCGGAGTTTGGGGGTTTTTTGTAAACGCTTCGTCGGTTGTAGGGCCATTATCATATGGAGTCTTGACGCTGATATTTCTTAATAATCATAAGTTAGCGGCTGTTAGTTTAATTCCGTTTTTTATTTTATCGTTAATACTTCTAAATCGAGTTCGTTTTGTTAAACCCCGATAAAACTTTTAATACTTTTCCAATGTTTTGGGAAATCCTTCATACTGTGATCTGAACCATCTACAATGTACTGCTGACATCCTTTGTAAAATAAACTCATTTCTTCCCAGCTCAACAACTCATCACCTTTTGCTGCTACGAGTAAAATATTGTCTGGAAATTTCAATGTTGTGCCGGCTGTTTCTTCAAGTTTTTGTATCTCTAGGTGATGATTTTTAGTGAAAGGTTTAATGTTTAAGGCTTCTAAATTCCATTCTTTTTCTGAGTTTATTGCAGACTCTAGGTCTCTAAATGGTCTTACAGAGGGATTAATTAAAATTGAGAGTAATTGTTCAGCTCCTTCACAGTTTTGCATGATATAGGTGGCGTAAAACCCACCTAGAGAAGAGCCTATTAAAATAATCTGCTGATTTTCATCGTCCATTATATTTTTAACAATGGTAATCGCTTGCGCAATCGCTTTTTCTGGCGAAATATCAAGAGGAGGACACAAAAAATCAATGTCGTTGGTTGAACAAACCTGCCTTAAAAAAGTTGCTTTAGTGGATTCAGGAGAACTTCGAAACCCGTGTAAATATATGATTACTTTCTTCTTCATTTTTTTATAAAAAAAACATTTACTCATATTATAAAAAATTATTTGACGGTAGTATACTAATTGGTAAACCGTGTATTTTTTCTGAAATATAAGTAATGGTCGATTTTTTAACAAGTGATAGCGTTCTGTAATACTAAAAAAAAAGAGATCGTAGGTTCGAGAATTATCGTTTTCAGGTATGGATAATTATTTATTAGTTCGCTAAATTAGAAGTGGAATTAAGTTTTCAATGAATCCTATCTCAATCTCTCACCGCAAAAGAAATATGCAGATTATTTTAGTTTCATCAATGACAGGAGAAGGCTAATGTTGTCACCTTCAGAGCAGAAGTTTTTCCGGGAAGTAAGACGAGATTTTCATGCTCATCCGGAATTAAAATTTGAGGAGCATCGAACTTCGGAAAAAATCTATACTTTTTTAAAGGAGTGGGGGTGTGATGAAATCACAAGAGGGCTCGGGGGAACAGGCATAGTGGGCGTAATACATGGAATTTTGGGGAAGGATAGTTCTAAGTCAATCGGTATCCGGGCAGATATGGATGCTTTGCCCCTTACCGAAAAAAATCAGTTCGATCATACCAGCAAATATTCAGGAAAGATGCATGCTTGTGGGCATGATGGCCATCTAGCGATTCTCCTTGCGGCCGGAAAAAAATTAGCCGAAGAAAGAAATTTTTCTGGTACATTGCATCTTATTTTTCAGCCAGGTGAGGAAGGTGGCGCAGGAGGAAAAGCAATGATAGATGATGGTCTTTTTGAAAAACATCCTTGTTCAGAGATATATGCTTTACATAATTGGCCTGGGTTACCCGAAGGCACGTTTGGATTTAAATCCTCTGGGCTTATGGCGTCAAGTAATCAATTTGATATAACGATTACAGGGAAAGGAGGGCACGCTGCAATGCCTCAACTATGTGTTGATCCAATTTTCGTTGGAAGCCAGGTCTGCCAGGCAATCTATGGAATAACCGCTAGGATGGTAAAACCAATAGATCCTGCTGTGATTTCAATTAGTCAAATAAAAGCTGGCGACTCTCCCAACATTATAGGAAATACTCTGTTTTTATCAGGAACAGTCCGAACTTTTAGCAACAAGACTTTGGATCTAATCGAAAAAAAAATTGAAGATTTAAGCAGGCAAATCTGCACTGCTTTCGACGCAAAGGCCGATGTCTGTTTTCTTCGTCAGTACCCTCCAACCATTAACGACAAAAAAATTACTGAGTATGCTGTTGCCGTTGCCGAAAAACTTTTCGGTGAGGAAAAAATAGTAATGGATGTTGAGCCGACTATGGGAGCTGAAGATTTTTCATTTATGTTACAGAGAGTACCCGGAACATATTTTTTCCTTGGCAATGGAGATATATCAGGCTCACATCGTGGAAATGGTCACGGTTTAGGGCCTTGTACACTGCACAACGCGACGTACGATTTTAACGATAATTTAATACAAATCGGGGCAAAATTTTGGAAGGAGTTGGTTAATTCCCGTTTGTCCTATGGGTAATGCTTTGATTAAATCGTGAGATACCTAATTCATCAAGTCCCCGTTGTTCGGCTTTTTCTTTAGAGTCCTTTACAATTAAAGCTTGTCGTTCATTTAAGAATTCGGCTTTTTTTTGTTCCTTAAGTGCATCGATGAGCTGATCTTCACAGCTGTTAAGAACTTCCTCTGCAGCTTTTTCCTCTTTATGAATGACCTCCAACAACTCATTGACTTGTTTTATAAAATGGCGATATGCAATACTGTCTGTTATTGAGTGGACATTTGTTTGGGACTCTAGTAATTTTTGTGTGTATTCGTCACGTAATTCTAGAAGTTGTAGCTTCTGTTTTATTATCCGGTTGAGTTCGTTAGTAGCCTCGGCTACCTTTTCTCTTGATTCCGTGACTTTGTTACCAGCTAGTTCCTCAAGTACCGTCCAGGCTGAATGGGTCATTGTATTCATTAGTCCGACCAATCGTTGCAATAATACATATTTTTTATCGACACGAAATCCCATTCCTTTATAGTATCAAACATGTTTAACTCATCGGGCTTTTAAGTAAAGACTCTGACTCGTTCATAATTCTGGACATATCCTTGATAGAATCTTGAAAACTATGACGCTGATTTAAATCCTGACGTAGAAAAGAAACCATCTTGTCACGTACTCTGATAGCCTCATCAAGCTCTGCGTTTGTCCCAGATTTGTATGCGCCCACCTTAATAAGATCTTCGTTTTGTTGATAAAGTGACCAAAGTCTTCTAAAACGGCCGCCTAAATAATTTGTTTTCTGATCTACTAAACTTTGCATAACCCTTGAAATTGAACCGTTGAGATCGATAGCTGGATAATGCGCTGCATCTGCCAGACTTCTTGACAATAAAACTTGTCCGTCAAGAGAAGCACGAGCTATATCAACAATAGGGTCTGAATTATCATCGTTTTCCGCTAATACGGTATATATCGCCGTAATTGCTCCTCTACCCTGCTTTCCAACACCTGCCCTTTCAATTAGATTAGGCAATAGGGAAAAAACAGAAGGAGGATACCCTTTTGCTGTCGGGGGCTCTCCAACAGCAAGCCCGATCTCTCTTTGGGCGTGGGCCACTCGGGTTAGGCTGTCGATCATCATCAAAACATTTTTACCCCGGTCTCGAAAATATTCGGCAATTGAATGAGTTAAGAAAGTTGCTCTCATCCTAAGCACAGGTGAGATATTTGCAGGTGCAGCTATAACTACTGATTTTTTTAGCCCTTCTTTCCCTAATGATTCCTTAATAAACTCCTGAACCTCTCTTCCCCTTTCTCCAATTAAACCTATTACAACAATGTCTGCCTCTGTAAAACGAGTAATCATTCCCATCAAGCTACTTTTGCCCACACCTGAACCCGCTATCAACCCTATTCTTTGGCCCTTGCCGATTGTCAAGAAACTATTGATAGCTTTTACCCCAACATCTAGAACATCTTTTATTGAGTCCCTATCCATAGGATTAATCGCCGTTCCTTTCAAAGAAACAGAGTTTTCACATTGAAGCGGTTCTTTCTCATCTAAAGGCATGCCCCTTGCATCGATGATTCTTCCTAGCAAATTAATCCCCACCTCTGCTCGAGCATCGTTACTAATAATTTCAACGGAAGATCCGGGTCCAATACCAGTCGCCTCGCTAAATGGCATCAAGTATAGAGTATCGTCTTGAAACCCTACTACTTCCGCTTGAACAATTTTCATCGTGTTCTCATTTTTTATTTCGCAAATTGCCCCCAGGGGAGCGTTAATACCTTTTGCTTCAAAAGTTAGTCCAACGACTCTCACAAGAGAACCAATATGAGAAGGGGGTGGAAGCGCAACATTATTGATGATTGAATCGGAAATAGTTTTAAATTTATGTTCCATTGGTATTTTTACCC
>JAOINQ010000015.1 GCA_028139685.1 Betaproteobacteria bacterium | reverse complement strand
TAAATTTAGCCTCATCAAAAGGTAGTTTGAAAGCCAATTCGGAAAGAAAAAAACTAGAAAACCGTTTGTCGGATAGTGAGCTTAAATTAGCTAGGGAACAAGCGGTTAGATGTTTAACGTCCGCTTATAAGGAGTGTCCGTAATCAGCATAATTATTGAAGCTATTAGTGTACTATGTAAACGAAGGAGAGAGAATGAAAGGTAAAAGGATCCCAGAAACAATTTTCAATGTGCGAGTTAGAGATGAATCTATTGCAGATGATAATCCGTATAGGTGGCAGAATGTTTCCAGTGATGATATTTTTCGCAACAAAACAATCCTTCTTTTTTCCTTGCCTGGAGCCTTTACGCCAACTTGTTCTACATATCAGCTACCGGATTTCGAGAAGATGTTTTCAGAATTTAAAAGCAAGGGGGTAGATGAAATTTATTGCTTGTCTGTGAATGACTCGTTCGTTATGAATGCCTGGGGGCGTTCTCAAAACTTGGAGCACGTAAAGTTAATACCTGATGGCAATGGAGAGTTTACCAGGAAGATGGGTATGTTGGTTGAAAAGAAAAATCTGACATTTGGTCTTCGATCCTGGAGGTATGCTGCTTTAATTGACAATTGTGTCGTTAAAGAATGGTTTGAGGAAGAGGGGTTTGAGGATAATTGTGAAAGTGACCCTTACGAGTTTACCCGTCCTCAATATATTTTGAAACAGATATAACTAAAGAATAAATTTCACTATAAGCTCAGAGATACTTGTATACTAGTGTAGATTTTATTTTCAATAAGCAATTAATACGTATTACATAAAAAAATATAAACGGGTTTTTCCAAAAAAAAAGTAAAGTGAGTTCCAAGAAATAGTTAATCATCCCATTAATAGTTTGCACAGATGGTTTTCTAAGTTCTGTAGGCTTTCTTTTTCAGGTTATAGAAGGTTCCGAAAGGGGACTTATTGTCGGAAGAATAGTAGAGCTAGAATGCTACGAAACGTGATTTTTAAAGGTTCCGGTGTAAGTCTAAAACGCTTGTTAGACATATATTTCATAAAAATTGTAGTATGTCATTCATAGTCTTCAAAAGATCATGACATCTTTGTTTATCTAGAGCATCTGGGTGGTGAATACGAAATTGATTGAGATCGTTATCAAAATATTTTCCAGAAATAGCAGTCGATTCATAATGTATCGCAAGTTTTACCAAAATATCTGCTCCAATGCTAATACTTTTTCCTTCAATGTTAAATGCCTCTTTTACCATCTTCGTTCCCAGTAAGGAGCCTGGATTTACTGATACAAATATAGTTTCATTCGGATCAACTATTTTGCTCATGGTAGTAGACCACATAATTAGGGCAAGCTTACTTTGCGAATAGGCTTCCATGTCGGTGAGGGCAATTGCCTTACTACTAAGCGCATGAAAATTTACCGATGCCTGCGCTGCCGAAGCAACATTAATGACTCTTCCTGAACCCTTGAGCAAAGGCAGTAATTTTTTTGTTAGCAGATAGGGGGCCAACGTGTTTACAACAAACCGTACATCTAATCCATCAGTTGTAACGACATCAGTAGTTTTTAAGACTGCAGCATTATTTATCAGTACATTGATGCTACTATGATTTTTCGCAACTTCCTTTGCAAGGTATAAGACTGCATCCTTAGAACTTAGGTCTGCAAGGTAGGTTTCAATTTTACCAGTCGTTACGAATTCTTTTTTTAGTTTATTTAGTTTTTCCTGATTTCTTCCGTGAGCTAAAATTGTATGACCTTGTTGCAACAGTTTCTTTGCTGTTTCGAGTCCAATTCCATCTGTAGCCCCAGTAATTAAGATCGTTTTTGACATATTGAGCTAACTAGGCCCTGTTTTATTGTTTGCACACTAAAATAAATACTATACAGTATCTTAGGATAGAAAAAAATGAGTAAGCTGAAAGAACAAAAAGTTATAATTTTAAGTGGGGCAACAGGGTATGTTGGCTTTCAAGTTTTAGTCGAATTGATCAAAAGGGGCTACAAAGTTTTTTGTATTGGTCGTAATTTAGAAGATAAAATCTTTTTGAAACAAACAGGTGTGAGATTGCTTGATATGGATTTGACCTCTGGTAATTTAAAGTTAGATGGATTAAAAAAAAAGATACCAAATGCATTTGCAGTTATCAGTTGTCTAGGAAGTCGTAAAGGGGGGATTAAGGATTCGTGGAATATAGAATACACTGCAAACAAAAACCTTTTAAATTTTGCTCAAACAATTAATTGCAATAAATTTATCTTATTGTCAGCAATATGCGTTCAGAAACCAAGGTTGTGTTTCCAGAAGGCAAAACTAGCTTTTGAAAAAGAACTAAAAGCCTCTAATCTTGAGTATAGTATTGTAAGACCTACTGCATATTTTAAATCTTTGGCTGGCCAAATAAAAAACGTGAAAGATGGAAAGGCTTTTGTGGTATTTGATTCAGGTTTGAATACTGCGTGCAAACCCATATCTAGAGAGGACTTAGCAGTTTTTATTTGTAATTGTCTAACGACACAGGAAATGCAGTGCAAAGTTTTGCCAATTGGGGGTCCTGGTCCTGCGATTACCCCATTGGATCAAGCGAGAATACTTTTTGAAAAGGCGGAGCTTCCTACACGAATTACAAAAATTCCAAGTTTTCTTTTTCTGCTTTTTTCGTATTTTCTGAAACCATTTTGTATCTTTTCGAATAAACTTGCCGATTATCGAGAGTTTTTGCGGATAGCACATTATTATGCAACGGAGTCTATGTTGGTCTGGAATTCAGAGGAGAATAAATACTCTGACAAAAATACACCAGAATTTGGACAAGATCTGCTTGGTGATTTTTATGAGAATGTATTAAAAAATACGGATAAGAATAATTACGATGTAGATGCAAAATTGTTTTGATGAAGTGCAGAGCATTTCATACATCTTTACATTAATAAAATAGCTAGGATAACGGAAATGTTTAATATTCTAAAATTGAATTTATGGATGAGTTCACTATTGATTGTGTTCATATTTGGCTGTTCAAAATCAGCCGAAGAGATGTGTGTTGAGGCCCAAATGAACTTTTATGATCAAGCGAAACCAAATTCAAAACAGCGTGAGTATTTTGACACCGCGTTTAAAAGTAGAGATGCATATTATGCTTGGGCATGGCGCGAATGTGTAAAAAAATAAGACGTACTTTCAGTTAAATAAAAAAATTACTGTAGTTTACTGTGATTAATATAATTAAGTTCGTAATTGATCAATCTAATAAAAAAGTTCTCCTAAAAAGTGTTGTAACTCTTTTTGGTGTAGCCTCCTTAATTGTTTTGTTGGGTTATTGTATTAAAAACCTCTTGAGTGAAGAAAACCTTCTATTTACAACATCAGAGTATTTAGAAGAAACTCCAGTCACTATTACTGGTAAGACAGTCCCTTCGGGGAAACTAGTAATACTGGCTCATGGGTTTGCGGGTTCCACAGAGTTCATGAGGGCACTAGCAGTCGCATTAGCTACAGACGGACATATTGTAATACGTTTTGATTTTCTAGGACATGGTAAGAATAAAATCCCCTTCTCAGGAGATGTAAAGAGTAAAAATGGACCCACTAAACAATTTGTCAATCAACTAAATCAAGTTATTAATGGGTATAAGGAACGCTATAACTCCTCAAAAGTGGTTTTGATTGGTCATTCGATGGCAAGTGATATTATAATCCGAGCTACTCAAGAAAGGGACGATATAGAATCGGTTATCGCTATCTCCTCCTATACAGATGAAATTCCTAAAAACGACTTTCCAAATTTATTGGTTATGAATGGAGAATGGGAAAAGGGGCTAACAAACAAAACATTAGATTTATTCAATAAAATCGGAATCAACAATCCTAAAGTCGATAAAATTTATGGAGAATTTTTAAGCAATAATGCTAGAAAGCTTATTGTAATTCCTGGGGCAGACCATGTTGGAATTCTGTATGCAAAAAAAACCCAACTTGAAATTTTAAATTGGATTTCGAGCTCAAAAGAAAAATTTGAAAACAAAACAAACGCCATTGGTACATGGGCTTTGGGGGTATTTGGAAATTTATTTTTATTGCCATTACTTTTATCGACATTATTAAAAAAAAACAAAAAGGAAAACTTTTCAATATCTATTGTTCGATACCTTGTTTTTTGTTTTGTAACCATCATTTTCTTACCTTTAATTTTGACAAAATTCAGTGTGGAAATTTTAAGTTTTCCCGTCCATAACCATATCTTCAATACGTTTTTATTTACAATTTTCATTTGGGTATCAATTTCTCCTGTAATTATGAAAGAAAGGTGGTTGCATGCACTAAATTTGAAGTTGTTCGGCTGCCTCACAGCGTATTATCTGTTTGGCCTGGGCTTTATACTTAATTATTATGTGAGCACTTACTATGTCTCAGTTGGCCGCGTTGAAATTTTTTTAGTTTTGTTGACTGTAACTATTCCTACTTGCATAATTATTCAGGTTTTATATGAGGCTTCGAATCGAGGAGTAATGTTAGCAAATTTATTTAAGGCGACTATCGTTTGTTCGCTTATATTTTCAATTTATTTATATCCTTCAGACTTATTTCTTCTTGCGTATGCTGTATTATTATTTGTAGCCTTTTTCTTTGTTTTTGGTTTCTTATCAAATATCATAAATAATAGAGTTAGAAGCTTCGTTTCTATAGGCATGGTAAACGGAGTAATATTATCAATGACATTTAGCAGTGCTCTTCCTTTATATTTACCTTGAAACTATTAATTGAAAATCTTTTCATTAATAAGAATATAAACAAATGAAGTTGATGTGATACAGCGTATAAATTATTTTCTATGAAACATAAATCTGTAGAAAAAATTGTTCCTAGAATATGAAATTAATAACAAAAATTCAAAAAATCAAAAACATCGAATTCATTTTATTCATGCTCTTTTCTATGGCTTGTTTTACTGTCCGTGATGCTATAAGTAAGGAGCTAAGTGAGATAATGCCCATTTCTCAAATTCTAATGATTATAGGATTCATAGGAACAACGCTTTTTTTTATTATTGCTCTTTTTTCTAAGCAGCTTTTATTTTATCCAGAGTTAAAAAGCTTGCCATTTGTGATACGTTTTTTTTGTGAACTCTTTTCCTCTGTACTGTTTGTGATAAGTATTGTTTTTGGTTCTCTTGCAATTTCTTCCGCAATTATGCAAACAATTCCAATATTTGTCGCATTAGGCGCCATTCTTTTTTTTGAACAAAAAGTGTCCCTCAAAAGCTGGTTGATGATATTGTCTGGATTAGCCGGAGTAGTTCTAATCATAAAGCCTGGAACAGAGCATTTCGATAAATTTGCAATCCTTGCATTACTCAGTGTACTTTTTCTCGCTGGAAAAGATTTAACTACGCATCAGATTAGAGAAACTGTATCTCCAATCACGCTATGTTTTTGGGGATTTTTAGCTTTGATGATCGGGGGTATTCTGTGCGTGCCTATTTTTGGTGATTTTCAAGCCGTACCTTTAAATCAAACTCCTTTGATAGTATTACTCGGATTCTTTACTCCGTTGGCGTACTTTACACTTATCTTAGCAACAAGAGGAGGAGAAATTGCTATCATCTCGCCCTTTAGATATTCGAGACTTCTTTTTGCATTAGCAGTTGGGATAATACTTTTTCATGAAGAAGTCGACACGTTAAGTATGGTCGGTTGTTTTATGATTATGATTTCAGGAATTGCTCTAATCGCCTCTGGGTCTCCTAAAAAAGAATAAAATGCCAATATTATTTTTTGTTAGTACAGTGAGATAAAAAAAGGTTTGATAAACAAAAGGCTACTTTAAAGTAGCCTTTTGTTTGTGTGCGAAAAATTTATTACTAAATTAATTTAACGGATGAATAACCACTCTATTTGCCTTCATTTCAGGAATTATCAAATACTTTCCATCCTTTGTAATATCTATGTCCGCAGAGCCTTGCATTCCATCCTTTAAAAGTTCAGGTTGATTTCCAGGATTTGCAACATTTAGTTTAAATACCTTTCCATTCTTCCAGTCGGAAAGGTATAAATTATCACCGTATGAAACTAACCCATCAGCTCCTCCGTATCCTTCACCAATTTTTTCAACTTTGGAGTTTTCTAGGTTGACTCTAAAGAGAAACCCATTCTCAAAATCATTAAAGGTTAAAAAGCCTTTTTGAAATGTAGAAAGACCATTGGGACTTCTAATAGCAGCATCATTAGATTCATCTACTAGTACAGAAACTTTTTTATCCGTATCAATTTTAAAAATTGCACCGCCGCCTTTTCCATTCAGTAAGTCTCCGCTATCAGAGACGTAGATAGTATTATTTCCACTAACAATGTCATTTAAAAACTGTGGTTTGCGTGGGAAGTCATCAGCTGAAAGCCAAACCTCCACGTCGCCGTTCATGCTGACTTTTTTTACTTCAAGATTGTCAGTAACGTATATGATTCCAGACTCAACAATGAGTCCTTTGGGATCATTTAATCCAGAATCAGCAATAATCTTTTTGGTCCCATCAACTGTTATTAAAACTATTTTGCCGTCGCCGTCTTTGCCAAATTCTCCTATTTCAGAGATGACAATCCCACCGTCTTTCATAACTGCTGCAGACTCAGGCATTGTTATACCGTCTACTGAATCGACAACTACAACTTGCTTATCGGTTTCTGTAGAGCAGCCAACAACAAAAATACTGAAAAATATTACGAAACATCCTATTCGATTCATTTTTTTACTCCCTGGGATTGTTAATTTTAGTACTAATGAGTCTAAGTATAATGCAGATAAACTTTTCTGATAGCCTTAAAAGAAAAATAAAAAAGAATTCGTAACATTCTAGTAAGAATTTAAAAAAAATTTTCTCTTGCAATACGTTACATTTTGGTAACCATGTCCAGCAAAAATGTTTTCTTATCAAAGTGTGGTGTAAGATGTCTGTGACGTTGCTTCTCCTACGAGAACGAACAAAATTCTTAAGGTGTTTTTTTGATATTCAATACTTTGACACATTTTTTTAGGGAGAAATTGAAGTAATCTATGTGAGATACTGCTGCTATTCTATTTATCATTTGCCTATCAGACAGAATTATGAAAGATATTGGATTTAATTTTGAAACCACATATACAAATTTGCCACAAGAGTTTTATACGGAACTTAAGGTAAGTCCTAGCTCGGCACCGCAGGCGGTCGTTATCAATAATGCACTCGGAGATTCTATTGGTTTGAATTTATCTATCCTCACTGATGAAGAGCTAGCTAATGTGTTTTCAGGCAACCAGTTACCTGCAGGGGTAAAAACTTTTTCACAGGCCTATGCTGGTCATCAGTTTGGGCATTTCACAATGCTAGGAGATGGTCGGGCTCATCTTTTAGGAGAACATATTACACCCCTGAATATTAGGCTTGATCTCCAATTCAAGGGATCAGGTCGTACTCCTTATTCTCGGGGTGGCGACGGAAAAGCAGCACTAGGGCCTATGCTTAGGGAATATTTGATTTCAGAGGCAATGCATTACTTAGGTATACCAACGACACGAAGCCTTGCGGTGATTAAAACGGGAGACTCTGTAGTTCGAGAAAGTATTTTGCCGGGAGCAATTTTGACTCGTGTGGCAAGTTCTCATATACGCGTCGGAACATTTGAATTTGCTATACAGCAGCAAAATCCGGAGGTAATGCAATTACTACTAGATTACACCCTCGACCGTCATTTTTCTGAGGTAAAAAGTCAAAACAAACCTTTAAGTTTGATTCAATCTGTGATGGAGAAACAAGCAGATCTTATTGTCCACTGGATGCGAGTTGGCTTTGTTCATGGAGTTATGAATACTGATAACATGTCGTTGGCAGGAGAGACTATTGATTACGGACCCTGTGCCTTTATGGATGCGTATGATCCCAAAACCGTTTTCAGTTCTATTGATCATTTAGGTCGTTATAGTTACATAAATCAACCAAAGATTGCACAATGGAATCTTGCTCGTTTTGCTGAGACACTACTAACACTTATCGATAACGATATAAATAAATCTGTTGAACTGGCAGAGGAAATAATTAATAAATTTCCTGAAGTTTATCAAACAAAATGGTTAAATATGATGCGCTCCAAACTAGGGTTATTTGAAGCACATGAGAGTGATACACAAATCATTTCTGATTTACTTGATTGGATGGTCACTAACAACGCAGATTATACAAACACTTTTCGATCATTGAGTCAGCTTGAAAAACCTTATAACGAATTGTATTCAGGGGAAAGGTTTCAAAATTGGTATCGCCGTTGGCAGAATCGATTACGAAAAAACTCAGAGTCAATTGAGTCTAGTATTGATTTAATGAAATCTAGAAATCCTGCCGTTATTCCAAGAAATCATAAAGTTGAGGAAGCATTAGATGCTGCAAATATCGGAAATTTGAAACCTTTTGAAGATCTTGTCTCAATTCTCAAAGAGCCCTACACGGAGCGTGCTGCTCTAAAAGCATACAAAGAACCACTGAAATCAGGGGTGGCAAATTACAAGACGTTTTGTGGCACGTGAGCATTTCATTGAAGTTAAATTAGGCAAAGACAAAGATAATGCCTTGATTTATTGTCCATTACGCTAAAAAACGTTTTAAACACGCCAATTTAATTGACTTAAGCTCAGAATTGAGGGATACTCCACAGTTACTATAAAGCTGATACTCGAATCTAGTTTGGTTCACTGTGTCCTCTTTTCCAAACCAAATTAGAAAGTAATAATGAAAAATTTTTTCGAAATCGGGGTACCTGCCGAGCTGACCGGTGTTTTAGACCGTCTTAACATAGTTAATCCCACTGAAATTCAAGAATTGTCGATACCTTCCGCATTAAGAGGAGATGATATATTGGCATCGGCGCAAACTGGAACAGGAAAAACACTTGCCTTTGCATTACCGATTGTGATGTCGCTCAAGGCCAACGCAAACAAAAGGGCTCTGATTTTAAGTCCAACAAGAGAGCTCGCGACTCAAATCATGAAATCTATTCTCTCTCTGATTGATGATCGCGATAAATCAAAAGCTGTCTTGCTGATTGGCGGCGAGCCCAAAACAAGGCAGGAAAAGGCTCTAAAAAAGCAGCCGCAAATAATTGTAGCCACCCCTGGAAGGGTGATAGACCACATTCAATCAGGCGGCTTAATGCTAAATAATACTACGAGACTCGTATTAGATGAAACAGACAAAATGCTTGAAATGGGATTTGTGGAACAATTAAATGAGATACAAAAATATTTGCCGAAAAACAAACAAACACTTTTGTTTTCAGCGACCATATCAAAAAATGTTGAAACTGTTGCAAATCGCTATTTAAGTAATCCAAAAAGAATTAATGCCCATGTTGAGCAGGTGAATCATACACAAATAAATCAGGAGAAAATTTTCGTTGAAGATAAAGATCGGTTTAAACACCTGCTGGCTGAATTATCCTTGCGTGAAGGTTCAGTTATCATATTTGTCAGAACGAAGATTTTTACGGAAAAACTGGCAAAAATGTTGAAACAAGAAGGGCACCGCTCCGCAGCTATTCACGGAGACTTGCGTCAATCGAGAAGAGCAAGAGTTTTAACCAATTTTAGGGAAGAGAAAGTTCGCATTTTAGTTGCGACTGACGTTGCATCTAGAGGAATCGATATCCCGCACATAGAGCACGTAGTGAATTATCATCTTCCTCAAAGTCCAGAGGATTACGTACATAGAATCGGAAGGACGGGAAGAGCTGGAGCATCAGGAAATGCTTTATCTTTAGTCTCCCGTAGTGAAAAAAAGATGTGGGCCAGCATCACGGACCTTTATTTGACAGAAAACGGTAGCGGTGAAAGTGCTGTGCCGACTCGATTTAAAAAAGAAAAAACTGGCAAGAAATTTAACCAGAAAAGACGGTTTAACTCTCGCTCAGATAAGAAAAAGCCTATTTTATTTACGCGAAAGCCAAAGCCGGGAAGTAGTAAAAAAAATGCTAAGAGAAGGGCAAAATTGCACCTAGTTGTTGATAACAAAGGCGGTAATGAAAATAAGGTTTTCCAGAGTACTATCTAACTAGGTTAAATCTCTCTTATCCGAGGTATTTCAGGTCACTGAGGAGCCGCCAGTGCTTTGATAAAATAGAAATGAAGTGCCGGGTAAATATTACTTCCTCCTGTCCTCTCAAAAATATGCTAGTCACTTTGTAAAGTGCTAGCATTTTTTTTACCTGAGTATTGACCATTTTTAAAGAATTGCGATACCATACCCCCTATGGGTATACATAAAGTTGCTTTGTTGGGTGGTTTAGTATGGACATGCGCAGTGTTTGGCAGGCCGGTGTCATATACTGATTCATTCACGTTCATGACGTTTTCTAATTACATGAAGGAATCAGTGTACGTCCATTATTCTCCATCGTATAAGCAGTCTATTGGAGTTGAATTTTTGGAAGATAAAGGCTTTGATACTTCTTTTGGTTTACTTAGATACACACGGTTGCTAATGCGTAAGAATACCAAAAACTCCCAAGCTAACTTTTACTTCATTTCAAGTTTAGGGTTAAATGAGGCATCAAATTATAGTTATGGAGTGCAAGGAGATTGGGAAACTAGAGAATATTTTCTGGGCTTCAAGCACCGCCAGAATAGTTTTTTTGATTCCGAATTTTATGATCAGTATGTGATGGCTGGCATGGTTCCGTATGTGGGAAGGTATGGTGATCTCCATACATGGGTGATGCTAAAGGCTAGAAAAAACAGCTATTCGAATGAAACTCATACTTATCCTATCCTCAAATTCTTTAAGGGAGATACATTACTTGAAGTAGGTTTTGATAATAGAGAGCGACTCGATTTACATTTTATTCAACGTTTTTAATTAGGAGAGTTACATGGAAAAAATACTATTTGCATTTTTACTATCTATAACATCAATTGGATTCGCTCATAACTGTCATGATCACGGGTCTGATAATCAGCCCATGAAATCTGTTTCCGGTGAAGGGTTTGAAATTGACACCCAGAAGTATACGAGATTCACGAAAGATCTTGCAAGCGGTGAACAAATTGCAGTAGTGAATGTAAATGGTATGGTATGCGATTTTTGTGCACGTGGGATTGAGAAATTGTTTATGAAAAACGCAAATGTCAAAAAAGTGGACGTAGATTTGGAAGTAGGTAAGGTTTTAATTGCGTATTCCAGTGACACAAAAATCAGTTTTGAAGATATTAAGGAAAAGATTACTGCAAATGGTCAAACAGCAGTGGATATGAAAGTACTTAAGTTATAATGAAGGATAGTTTAGTCAGTATCTTTTCGTTATTTACATCGTCATCCACACTTTTATGTTGTGCCCTGCCAGCAATATTTGTCATGTTGGGTGCCGGAGCAACCTTTGCAAGCTTCATAAGTGTTTTTCCATTTCTAATTACGTTATCCGTTTATAAAATTGAGTTGACATTGTTTGCTTTTCTTATGATGGGAATTGCTGGATATTCAAACTATAGGGCGTCTTTTGCTCCATGTCCGGTTGATCCGGAGCAGGGTAGAAAGTGTATGGTGCTTAGAAAGCGGTCTAGACTTATTTTTTATATCTCTAGTGGTATACTGATCTTTGCGACTTTTTTTACATACGTTGTTCCGGAGTTTATTTAAGAGATGAGTCACCCTGATCACAGCGATAATTTAACAGCGTTACGGAGAATTGAAGGGCAAGTTCGTGGTATTCATCAGATGATTGAAAACAAAAGATACTGTATGGATATAGTGAATCAAATTAAAGCCATTAAATCTTCTTTAACTCGAGTGGAAACCAAGGTTCTTGAAAAGCATTTGCGTAGTTGTGTGACTCAGGCTTTAAATAAAAAAGAAATGGAAGAAAAAATTTCTGAACTGGTAAAAGTTTTCAAACAAATTAGGTGACTTTACAACAAAAAAACTAGAACTAAGTTGTTCATTACCTTTTTAATAACTTTGTAACACTAGTCAGGTCGAGTTGTGATTGGATGGTGAAATTTTTAGTATTACCAAAAAATACTGGATGAGTTATTAATTATGAATGTGTCTAAACAATTCAACTTTTTATGGATACTTATTTTTTCGTTATTTCATAATACATACGCAGCGGGGGATTTGACTAGGCAGAACCCTATAGAAATCAAAATAGACATGAGAAGTAGTGTTGAATCTCATTTTTTTAGTCCGAGTTTAATCCGTCTCGAAACAAGTAAGCTTTATAAGATTATTCTGAAAAATAGTTCTGATTTTAAACATTATTTTAGCTCTCCAAAATTTTCGAAAGCTGTGTTTACGCGAAAGGTGCAGGTTTTAAAAAATGGAGAGAGAATCGCTGAAATTAAAGGAAATATATCAGACATTGAGGTTTTCCCGAAGAGTGTAGTTGAATGGTGGTTGGTTCCAATCAAAACCGGCGAATTTGATGATTTACATTGTTATGTGAAAGATAAAAAAGCTGGAAAAACACATTCAGAAATGGGCATGGTCGGGACAATAATTGTCTACTAAGGAGATCTAGTATTAGCGGTTTTGAATTATGTTACGCTTGAAATCTAACTCTAAACCAAACGTATGTTCGTATTCAGCCCAACATGTTGTTTCTGTGTTTTAGGTGAACTCACTCTTTGGTGTGTTTGTCCCCAAATTTTTTTGCAAACATGTAACCAGAGATCGCGCTAGCAGATGTGATAACCACGCCCCAAATAATATCTACAATTGTTACGATGACTGGCCAGTTAGTTACCGTTGCCAAATTGGTCATATCATAGGTAGCATATGCTAAGAGTCCAAATAGACAGCCATCTCTGAGAACAGTTTTGAAGTCCCCTGTTTTCAGAGATGGCCTGATTGAAAAATACACAATGCCAAAAATATACAATAAATAAAAAGTTATTGCGGCAAGCCAGTTGGGTTCATCTCGTAAGAGTGAGCCGAGTTGCCCAAAATAAAAATCGGTAGCAATTGATCCCAGCCAAATAGCATCCATAACTGAAAATGTGAGCAATGCGCCAAAATATGCTTTTATATAAATCATTGATTTTCGTCTTGTCAACAATTGAAAAGTACTGTAAGAAGGAAACCAGAGCCGAATATGGCAGTTAATGTATATCTAGTACAATAAGGAACTATGGTTAAAATTGCAATCATTGGTTCAGGCCTAGCCGGTATATCGACTGCTCTTTTGTTGAAAGATCAGGCAGATATTACCCTTTTTGAAAAAGCCAGGGGAGTAAGCGGGCGCATGTCAACTAGGATGGCTGCACCTTACTTGTTTGATCATGGGGCTCAATATTTTACAGTTCGAACAGATGCTTTTCGTTCTTTTGTCAATCCGCTTTTAGATGCAGGTGTTATTGCACGATGGAATGCAAACTATGTTGAATTGGATAGAGATAAGATAATTAAATATAAAGATTGGGCAAAGGAGGAACCTCGTTACGTCGGTATTCCAAGAATGAATAGTATCAACAAATATTTAGCACGAAATTTAAAAATTAAAGTAAACACCAAGATCAAGAAACTAGGAAAAGGTGCAACCTGGTCTCTCATTGATGACGAGGGGAATAAGTATTCTGAATTCGATTGGGTAATTACAGCCATCCCTCCTCTTCAAGTTGTTGAACTTTTACCAGATTCATTCAAGTATTATGAAGATATTAAAAACATAGAAATGCAACCAAGTTTTTCTTTAATGCTAGGTTTTGAGAAAGATGTTAACATTACTTTTGATGCTGCAAAAATTATAAATAGTGATATCAGTTGGGTCTCAATCGATAGCAGAAAACCATTCAGAAATAATTACTTTGCATTAATAGCCCAGTCCTCTGCTGAATATGCAGCGCAAAATATTACAGGAGACAAAACGCATGTGATGGAGTATTTAATTCAAGAAACCAGTGATATTCTTAGCCAAAATCTAAACTGTGCTGTACATAAGAATATCCATGGTTGGTTGTATGCAAATGCAGTTGATCAGGGGAAAAATGTCGAGTTTTTTGATATCGACGAGAAACTCGCGGTATGCGGTGATTGGTGCTGTGGAGGACGCGTTGAAGGTGCATTTTTATCAGCTTACAACTTAGCAAAAATATTTAAAGAACATTATTTTTGATTTCAAGTTTAATATTTTATAAGTTATGGGTCTTTCATAAAAAAAAGGTTTTTTTGTTTTATGACATTAATTGCTGAACCATGCCAAATTATCAAGCCAGTATCTGTAACCGATGGTGCTGGGGTAAAAATTAAGCGAAGTATCGGTTTGAATCCAGAATATTTTGATCCGTTCCTAATGTTGGATGAGTTTGGCTCAGAAGACAAAGATGACTACATTGCTGGGTTCCCTCCACATCCTCATAGAGGAATCGAGACTGTAACGTATATGTTAGCAGGAGATTTTGAGCATAAAGACAGTCTAGGCTCTACTGGTCGGATGTGCGCCGGAGACGTTCAATGGATGAAGACTGGTAGTGGAATAATACACTCTGAAATGCCTCTTATGAAAGAGGGTAAACTTCATGGCTTTCAGCTTTGGATTAATATGCCTTCCAGTCTTAAAATGTCTAAGCCAGAATATTTATACCTCGATGCAAAGGAGATAAACCACTATTCTGATTCAGAAAAATCCGTGAAAGTAATAGCAGGGAAATTTGAGGGTATTAATGGAGCGATCAGCAATCATAATGTGGGGCCAGTATATTTTGACGTTTCATTAACAAAGAGTAATAAATTTGGGTTCCCGTTGTGTTCAGAAAAAAATAGTTTTGTTTATTTGTATGATGGTGAAATTAAGGTGGGTCATAAAGATAATGTAAGAGTAAAGGAGTCAACATTAATCACCTTGTCTGAGGGAGAAGTCCTACACATTGAGGCGTTCGAAGACGCGAAATTTTTGGTAATTTCCGGACGGCCCATTAATGAAAAAATAGTTAGAGGAGGTCCATTTGTTATGAATACAAGAGAGGAAATATTAGAGGCAATTCAAGATTACCAAAACGGTAGATTTATAAAATAATTTGCTCCTTAGTATAAGTGTTATCAGATTCCTTAACTTAGTACCCTAAGGCTACATTTTCTTCGTCAGTAAATATACGAGATCGAGTTAAAAATCGAAATCCCGTTGGACCTTCGATAGAAAACATTCCACCGCGACCTTTCACAACATCGATGATTAACTGAGTATGCTTCCAATATTCAAATTGTTGTTTTCCCATGAAAAACTGGCATCCAGCAATTTCTCCCAATAAGACATCGCTGTCTCCAGTCATAAATTCACCTTTTGGATAACACATAGGTGAGCTACCGTCACAACAGCCGCCACTTTGGTGGAACATGAGTTGACCATGTTCCACCTTTAGCTTCTCAATAAGATCAACTGCTTGATCTGTAGCAATAACTCTACGAGTATCCATTTTTAGAAGAAACCAAGAGCATTTGGGCTGTAACTTACAAGCAAGTTTTTAGTTTGCTGGTAATGGTCTAGCATCATTTTATGAGTTTCTCTTCCAATTCCAGATTGCTTGTACCCACCAAATGCAGCATGAGCAGGATATAGGTGGTAACAATTAACCCACACTCTACCTGCTTCGATTTTGCGCCCCATTTCATAAGCAGTATTCATATCTCTACTCCAAACTCCTGCGCCTAATCCGTAAAGAGTATCGTTAGCCATTCCAAGAACTTCGTCTTTATCCTTGAATTTAGCAACTGAGACAACAGGACCAAAAATTTCTTCTTGGAAGATTCTCATCTTGTTATGTCCTTCGAAAATGGTAGGTTTGATGTAGTAACCTCCTGCTAGGTCACCGTCAAGTTCCATTTTATCTCCACCAATCGGGCATTTAGCTCCTTCATTCTTGCCGACATCTAAGTAAGACATAATCTTTTCAAATTGCTCAGCTGAAGCCTGAGCTCCGACCATGGTGCCGCTGTCTAAAGGGTCACCTTGCGTTATTTTTTTTACTCGGTCTACAGCTCTCTCCATAAATTGGTCATATATTGATTCTTGAATAAGTGCTCGCGATGGACATGTACATACCTCACCCTGGTTTAAGGCAAACATTGCAAATCCTTCCAAACACTTATCAAAGAATTCATCGTCTGCATTCATAACGTCTTCAAAGAAGATGTTCGGAGATTTGCCACCGAGCTCCAGAGTAACAGGAATGATATTATTCGATGCATATTGCATAATCAATCGACCTGTGGTTGTTTCTCCGGTAAAGGCAATTTTATTAATTCGGGAGCTACTGGCTAGAGGTTTTCCCGCCTCGGGCCCAAAACCGTGAACAATATTCAAAACTCCCTCAGGGACAAGATCCGCAATTAAATTAACGAACACAGAAATGGATACAGGTGTTTGCTCAGCTGGCTTGATAACAACACAGTTTCCGGCAGCAAGGGCTGGCGCAAGTTTCCAAGCGGCCATCAGCAGAGGGAAATTCCATGGAATAATTTGACCAACTACACCCAACGGTTCATGAAAGTGATAGGCAACTGTAGACCCATCAATTTCAGATAGGGAACCCTCTTGGGCTCTCAAACAAGCTGCAAAATATCGAAAATGTTCGACGGCTAATGGCATGTCTGCGGCATTTGTTTCTCTAATAGGTTTGCCATTATCCCATGTCTCTACTAGAGCCATCATTTCAAGATTGCTCTCCAATCTGTCAGCAATTTTTTCTAGCATTCTCGCTCGCTCTGCGACAGAGGTCGAGCCCCATTTGGTCTTAGCAGCATGCGCTGCATTAAGGGCGAGCTCGATGTCAGCAGCCTGCGATTGTGCTATTTTACACAAAACACCGCCTGTTACAGGAGTCGGATTATCAAAATATTTACCGTCCACTGGCTTTACCCATTTGCCTCCAATAAAATTATCGTAGGTTTCCTGAATTAGTCCAGCCGACTTTAGTCCAGCAAAGTTTAGTGCTTCAGCAACATCATTCATAATTCCTCCCTGTTTTGGTATAAATTAAGGTAATCATCAATTAATGTAACACGATTTTTATATCGAATCTCTCAATTAGCTATCCAAATGAACCCTATTGGTGCAAAGTGATCAGATAGCGTGCTAATTAAGATTGATTAAAGTTAACAAAATTTGTTCGAAAAAGGTTGAGCGCGATTGCACATGAAATAAAAAAAGGGCTAGAGATATATCTTCAAATTAGTCTGAGAGAATACAGAAAAAACTTATTGTTGTTATATGTTGTGATGAATAAATTTAGAAATTTGCAACGCATGCTGGAACATTTTTACATTTAGGTAATCTATTTAAATTTGGAGGTGTCGTGAATTCTTTATCAAGCGCTCTGGTTGCGGGTAATGTGGGCATTATAATTTTTTTTTCGGGCATCGTAACTCCTATCGTTTTCAAGAGGCTTGAATCGCAGCAAGCGAGCCGTTATTTAAGAGCCTTTTTCCCGCGTTTGTATATTACTTTATTTGCTACCACGCTTGTAGCGGGGCTATTAGCTTTTGATAAAACTGTTCAGTTCATACTTATTTCCGTCGCGATTCTTTTTCTTCTATCGCTTTGGCCTTTAACGCCAGCTATTAATAATGCCACTGATACAGGTAAACTTATCAAATTTAAAGTTTTACACTCTGTAAGTGTTTTCATATTAGTCGGCCAATTGGTTGCTTTTCTTTTTCTTCTTTTTAACTTGTAGGGGATTAATGGACAAAGATAAAATTATTGAACAGTACAATGCGAATGATGTCACCGTAAATGATGATTTTATAGGGTGGCTTCGTTCGGATCACGCTGGTGAAACTGGGGCTGTTTGGATTTACAAGGGAGCCAGCCTTGCCTTTTGGTCAGACAGTATTCGTAAAATGGCGTTGGAACACGGCGAAACAGAGAAGCAACATTTAGTTGTTATGAATCATTTACTTCCTAGTAAGGAAAAGTCCAGGTTAATTTTTTTATGGAAAATAATGGGTTTTAGTTTGGGTTTTATTTCTTCTATATTTGGGTTTAGGACGTTCTGTTTTACTATCAATGTCGTGGAAACATTTGTTGAAAAACACTACGGCGAACAATTAAAGTATCTAGAGGAAAGGGGAGAAGATTTTGGCCTCTCAGCTGTCTTAAGGTTGTGTTGTGAAGAAGAAGTTGTTCACAAGAAAGATGCTGCTGATAAGTGTTCTAACATAATGGGAAATAGATTTATGTCTTTTTGGGGGTGGATTGTTGAGAATTCTTCGAATCTTGCTGTCTTAGTGGCAAAAAAAATTTAGTCCTCTGCAATTATAGCTTGAATGATAATCAGCCTTGTGGGGGAGTTGATATTATAAAAGACAACTGTTATAAAAACGAGTCAGTGTTTTATTTTTTATAATATTGGCTAGGGTTAACAGCGGCACTAAAAACGAAGGAAAGTCATTTCGTTAAAAAACGCTGTTTGAGAATTTTATTTTTTAATCTGTTACCTTACACATACTTAGGAGTATTAGAAATGTTTATTAGGAAATTACTTACGAAAAGTTTCCTCTTGATTGTTTGTTCTATTCTTTTTATTAGTTGTAGTTATGAAAGTAACGAATTAAAAATATTACAACCAAAGTCTGATGGGCCTAATTTTTTTGAGTTTAATGAGTTTCAAATTCAACAAGAGGTTTTATATGTCCCTGCAACAACAGACACCATTAAGTGGGGATACTTACCTAATAAGGCGGATGCTCCGGTTGCTTCTATGAAGGCAGGGTCATATCTTGTTGTAGATGCCTTATCGCACGAGGGGATACTGGAGGATCAGGGAAGAGATCCATTGACATATTTCTCTGGATTTGGCATTCAAAAAGAAGATATTTTGAATGATGCTGTTGCTATTGCTCGTTCGAAAATCAATCATGATTTTCATAAAGATGGCCCACATGTTGTTATTGGTCCGATTGAAATAAAAAACACTGAGCCTGGTGATATCTTAAAAATAGACATTATTGAAATTGTGCCTCGAGTGCCCTACGGTGTGATTTCTAATCGGCATGGGAAAGGCGCACTGCCAGGAGAGTTTCCACTGGGACCGAAGCCTGATCCGACTGTTAGAAATGATTTTAAAAATGTTTCAATTTTTTCACAAACATTTATAAAAGATAATCAAATTGGGGCATATATTGATGATTCATCTGGTAAACGAATTAGTTTTGAAGCTAAGCCATTTATGGGAATCATAGGTGTTGCAAAAGATACGAGTTCATCTGTACATTCAGTTCCTCCTGGTAAGCATGGGGGAAATTTAGACATCAATGAACTGGTTGCAGGGTCAACCCTTTATATTCCGGTCCAGGTGCCCGGAGCTATGTTTTACACAGGCGATCCTCATCTGGCTCAAGGTGACGGAGAAGTAGCCTTAACCGCGCTTGAGCAATCCCTACGGGCTCTGTTTAGAATAAATGTGATCAAAAGAGACTCAGATTCTATTCTTGCTAGAATGAGAATTGATTCGCCTTTTGCGGAAAATGAGAAATACTGGATTCCAATTGGGTTAAACGAAGATCTGGACATTGCTATGAAGAATTCTGTACGTCAGGGGATAAATTTTTTATCCCTCAAGTATGGGATTCAGAAGCAGACTGCTTTGGCTTATATGTCAGCGGCTACTACCTTTGAAGTTTCGCAGGTAGTTGATAAGACAAAAGGAATTCATGGACTCATCAGAAAGAAGGATTTCGCGTTGCCAAATGATTAAACTTGGGGCATTTCTAAATTTATGGTTCCTTGCTATTTTGATGAGGCATAAACTTTTAACTTGAAATGTTGCCTAAATCAATATTTGCACTAATCCGTTTAGTTTCACTATTTATCGCACGAATCCGATCAAATAAGAAATTTTGCTTCGTTCGTCTTTCATGTTTTGCTAAGGCAGAATTTATTACGGAATTAATGTCAATTACTTCCCCATAATTATCAAGCTCCTGCTCTTCGTTTGCCAGCTCTATTTTAGGAATTCTATATCCTTTATTAAAAGCACGTCTAATTTTTTCAAAATTTACAGACGCAAGTCGATTCACTAGAGAATTTTCAAGAGCGGGCCCACTAGCTCTTTTCTTTAACCCTTTAATATTAGCGCCCAATTCTGACGCCTTTTTAACTGAACCTGCCTTAAATACGGTGTTTTTACCCATTACCAAAGTATATGATAACTGCAGAAAATATCAAGGATAACTAATATGAGTTCAGCCTTTTATTTGCAAAATAATGCGTGCATTAAAACCAAAATTGCCTTAACCCTGGGATCAGTAATCTTATAAATAATTTCCTTGCCTATCCTTTTGGAGCTGATAATATTTTGTTCTGACAGAACCTTTAAGTGTTGTGATACCGCAGACTGGGCCGTTCCTGTGATTTCAGAGAGTTGATTAACAGTATAATCATCTTCAATAATGGAGCATAGTATGAGTAACCTTGTTTCATTAGCGATGGCTTTGAGAATACCGCTAGCCTCAGTTACTTGTTTTTTCATTTCCTCAAAGTTTTGGCTCATTTCACTTATTTACATTAGAGTTATTGAATATATAATGTACACAATTACCACCTTAATTTTTAATGTTACAACATATCTGAAAAGATTGTTTATAAATGCGGAAGTTTATGGAAAAAGGAGAGCGTCGAAGTAAATTGTCGTCATTATTAGGTGAACTGGAGGCGATTAAATTTTCAACCAATCGTGGTATTTTTAGAATGGACGCAGAGCTTATTAAGGAAGTAACAACATTACTAGGGTATGGTTATCGCGCCGAGGGCGTATTTCAGAGAAAACACCTTTTGAAACACCCGGACAATGGTATTCGATTTTTCTTTTATGAAGGTGAGCTACTTAATTTCTTGCTCAATGCTGTTGAGGAGGAATTAGACAAGTAATTAATTTTGTTGCGGGTGGTTTGCTGAATTAAAATATTACAACACAAAACAACTTTTAAAAACTAATGCTTAATATAGATACATTAATTGTTTTTCATAATCCTCGGTGTAGCAAATCTCGGCAAGTTTTAGCTTTATTAGACAATAAAGATGTTCAATATAAAATATTCCCATATTTAGAAAATGAAATTTCATATGATGAATTTAAGCGTATTTTAGGTCTTTTAAAACTGAAACCTAGAGATATATTGAGAGTGAAAGAGAAAGAGTATTTAGAAAACAATTTGAACAACATGAAGTTGACAGATGAGGACATTATAAAAATTGTACTTAAAAATAGAAAATTAATTGAACGACCAATTGCTATAAAAGGGGAAAAAGCCGTAATAGCAAGACCGCCCGAAAAGGTTTTTCAGGTGCTATAGGTGCAATCATTTTCAGTTAACTCTAGGACGAAATCGAGGCAACCTGTCCGTCTCGTTTTGGTAGTTTTGAGTTTTTATTTCTCAGTGAAAATTGTGTCTTCGGGTAATTTGGATCAATTATGCAGGTCGGGCCAAACATTGATTGACCGGTTAGAGACAAAAACTAATGGCTTAACAGAACTAGGGTCTGCATGTTATGGTTTTGGCGAGAGTTTAAAAATACGTGTAAGTGTCGCAATAGCACCCGGGCATGAATATCTCGTACGGG
>JAOINQ010000014.1 GCA_028139685.1 Betaproteobacteria bacterium | reverse complement strand
ACGTTATGGATTTGATGCCGCTATTTTATTTTCTGATATTCTAACAATACCTGATGCAATGGGAATGGAGCTCGACTTTGTAGAGGGTTATGGGCCAAAATTCAATAATCCCATTGGTAACAAGAATGATTTACTACGTGTGGTTCAAACAGAGATCGATAATAAACTAGATTACGTAGGTTCAGCTGTCAAACTAATTAGGGAAAATCTAAATAAAAACACTCCATTGATAGGTTTTTCTGGAAGTCCCTGGACACTAGCCTGTTATGTTCTAGGGGGTGGTGGTTCAAAAGATGATTTTATTCGGGTAAGGAAATGGTTGTATACGCAACCAGATCTTTTAATGCTACTTTTGGAGAAGCTAACAGAAAATATTATTAGCTACCTGACTATGCAAATAAAAGAGGGCGCAGATGCCATAATGTTGTTCGACTCATGGGGAGGGTTGCTCTCATACCTTAGCTTCCCAGTATATTCTCTTTACTATCTAAATAAGATAATAGTTAGCTTAAATGAAAATTTTCCTACCATCCCAAAAATTATCTTCGTCAAAGGAGGAGGTGTGTGGCTTGAGTCAATAGTTAAACTTAATTGCGCCGGCATCGGTATCGATTGGACGGTCGACCTGAAATCTGCGAAGAAGATAGCTGGAAAAAATTGTGCGGTTCAGGGTAATCTTGACCCTGCAGTTTTATTAGGCGATGGAAATTTTGTTAAAAAAGAAGTTAAAAAGTTACTCGATAGCCTTACTGAAGAAGAACGAAAAAATGGATACATCTTTAATTTAGGCCATGGTATATCTCAATATACATCTCCTGAAAATGTTTCAATTCTAGTGGATACCATAAGAGAGTACTGAAGCCCTTTATGATCGTTCAGATTGCTATTGATCTACCAAATATAGAAACATTAGATTATTCTTACAACCCTGCAAATACTAACACTTCAGCAAAAACAGAGATTATTGGTCACTGGGTCATCGTCAAAGTAAAAAATAAAAAAAATGTGGGTTTGGTTATCGACTTAAAAAAAACTTCACTTGCAAAAAAAGTTAAACCAATCGAATTTGTTATTGATACATTACCCCCGGTCAGTGAAAAGTTTCTCAAATTTCTGGGTTTTGCTGCAAAATACTATCATCGCCCATTAGGAAAGGTTACCTTTAACTCTTTTCCAAAATTATTAAAATCAGTAAAAAATATAGAAAGTAATTACATTAAAAAAAAGAAAGATTACTTTCTCGAACCAAACAAACTTTTTAGCGAAGAAAGTAAAAAAAAAATTCAACCTAAAGTCGACTGGGAGTTAAACGAAGGGCAATCCATATGCTATAAGTCTATAGTCTCCTCGACAAAACCTATTCTTCTCCACGGAGTTACAGGCTCAGGCAAAACAAGACTGTACTTTTCGACAATTAAAAAAATATTAAAAGATTCCGAGACATCTCAGGTATTATATTTAGTCCCAGAAATAGGTCTAACTTCCAATTTACAAATTTTATTGGAAAATTATTTTCCCTCGTATGAAATAGGCATTTATACAAGTACCCAAACTCCTCTATCAAGAGCGAAAACCTGGCTGAACGTTTCTACCGGAAAAACAAAAATTATATTAGGCACCAGAATGGCTATTTTTCTGCCTCTACCGAATTTACAGTTAATAATAGTGGACGAAGAACATGATACATCATTTAAGCAAAGCGAAGGTTTCAGATACTCCGCAAGAGACCTTGCGGTTTATCGAGCAACCAATTTAGGGATAAAAATAATTCTTGGCTCTGCAACGCCGAGTTTGGAGTCATGGGTCCAAACAAAACGGAAAAAATATACATATTTAAATTTAAAAAACCGCTCCTTTGGACAGTTATTACCGAAACTTATCATTTCCCAAAAAACTCCTCATTCTTATGAAAATGGCATATCAGAAGATACATTAAAAATTTTGCACCAACATATTAATGGGGGCCAACAGGCTCTTTTATATTTAAATAAAAAGGGTTGGGCCCCTGTTCAAAGTTGTCTGGACTGTAATTGGTCGGCAAAATGTAAAAACTGCAGCGTTAATCTAGTTTTACACAAAGATAAAGAGGAGTTTCTGCTATGCCACTTTTGCGGTTACAAAGAACCCACTGCTCAGTTTTGCAAAATTTGCGGCTCTAATCGATTAAGACTTCTAGGCATCGGAACCGAGCAGTTAGAATATAAAATCGCCCGAATCATTCCCACGGCTCGCATAATGAGAATAGACAAACAACTTGTCAAAAAAAAGAAGGAATTTGATGCGTGCTTACAAAAAATTGAAGACGGGGATATTGATATAATAATAGGTACTCAGATATTAACTAAAGGGCACGATTTTACAAGAGTGACGTTAGTTATTGCTTTAGAAATAGAGTCTAACTTAAAGCATCCCGACTTCAGGGCATCTGAAAGACTTTTTCAATCACTACTTCAAGTATCTGGTAGGGCGGGACGTCATCCACAACAGTTTAAAAAGTGCCAGGAACCAGTTTTCATAGCCGAGGTTCTTGATCGTAATAATGATTTCCTGAAAGATTTGGCTAGCGCCAATTATATTGAATTTGCTGAGAAATTGACTACCGAACGCAAAACATGGAACTTACCGCCATTTACAAATCTTGCAACTGTTAATTTCACCCACTCTGACAAAGTAATTTTGGGGAGAGAAACAAATAGAGTTTTAGTTGAATTGACAAACCTTATCCCAAATTCCGAAAAATCAAATGTAAGATTCAGCGGACCACTAAAAGTATTTCCAGAAAGGTTAAGTAAAAAATATCGGTCTCGAATTCTATTGGAGGCGGATGAGAGAGTCCATTTACACAAGATTCTCAATACCATCAAAGCAACCGTTATGAACACAAAAACCAACACAATTATTGATGTAGATCCAATCGATTTTTAAACTAAATTCTTTTAGAGGTTTCAATCATTACTTTTGACATAACTTTCATAGCACGTTTTTCGAATTTTGATAACTCTTCTTTTACTTCGTTACCAGATAAATCGTTTTCAGCCCAGTCAGCATGTTCTCCCTCATCTTCGTACATTTTTTTAAGTATCGCTCGAGCTTGATTGTCTTCATTAGGAAATATACCAAGGTGTTCTTCAAGATGCATCTGAACCTGGCGCTCAGTCTCAGCCAGAAAAGACTTGGATTTCTTCTGCCCTTGTAGTTGCATGAAGACAGCTAATCCAAGACTACCCAGATACCAAATCGGATTGAGATAACTTGTTTTTGCACGTTTTGCTGCCAAATATTCCTCAGTCCAAATAAGATGGTCAGCTTCTTCTCTAGCAGCCCTCTCGAGGTAATCTCTCATAGAGGGATCGGTTTCCAATAAAAGCTGGCCTTGGTACAATCCTTGAGCAGCAACCTCACCTGAATGATTTATTCTCATTAAGTTTCCTGATAATTTCTGGTTGGAATTAAAATCCTCTTGCTCATCCCTTGCAACCAAATCTCCTGCCGGATTGTTCCTCCCAGACCCGGTTATTCCGCCAAAAATTGTTTTGAGAAAATTGTCAAAAACGTTAATAACTGGATCTAGCTTGTTTTTGCGTCGCAACAATTAAAGTGAACCTCCGGATTTATTTGTGAGATATATGACCGCCGACTTTAGCTCTTCATCCGTATTTAAAGGTCCTTTTTGCGAGGCCATAGCCCCTTTACCGTTCAGAACAGAATATAACAGGGTATCCAAACCTAGACTAATTCTCGGAGCCCATGCAGCCGTATCTCCAATTTTAGGTGCGTTTAACACACCAGCTTCGTGGCATGCAGCACATCGATTAGCGTACACTTCCTCCCCGGACAAAGCTACTTTAGTAATATTGGCATCTTTTTCATTAGCACTTAAATCAGCCAGAACAGGTTCGGTTCTAATCGACCCAATCGGAGCAATTCTCTCAAGGATTTTTTCCTCAGTGTAGGCATCGGAGGCATTTGATGGATTTTTTAAGTTGCCAACGTATTGCGTAAGCAACACAATAACAGCAATTGGTATCAAAAATGCTGCAATAATGGCGTATGCCAGCTGTTTTGGTGTTTTTATAGGGCTTCCAGCGTCACTCATTGTTTTCTCTTTCTATTGATAATTTAGTCTAAGTTTAAATTATAATTGTTAAATCGACTACTTGTAATACTTACTAAGAGCGTCTGTAGCTCAGTGGATAGAGCCCTGGTTTCCGAAGCCAGTAGTCGCAGGTTCGATTCCTGTCAGACGCACCAATTATTATGACAAGCCTATTAATAAAAAAATTCATAAAAACCTCAAAGCTCCTTTTTTTGAAGGCTAAATTATGATTAATTTATTAAAAGGAAATATAGCAAGTGAAATCCTAAGTTCAATGGATTACTTAAAGGACCTGGAACAAATACCCAGGGTCGCCACTAATTTCCAGGATATCGAAGTATCGTTAGAAATCCCGAAAAACAAAGCGAACGGGGATTTGTCATCAAATATTGCCTTAAAAAAATCTAGAGAAACGGATTTGGACGCTTTAAAGCTTGCAAATTTAATAGTGGAGACTTTGAAATCTCATCTCACCAAAGACCAAAAATCACAGCGTCTCTGGGACAGTGTGAATGTTGCGAAGCCGGGTTTCATTAATTTCTATATAAATCCTCTCACGAAATTAAATTATCTTTGTGCAGCTGTAACCGAGAGTTATTATGGATGGGGAGATATCAAAAAAAATGAAAAGATAATCGTAGAATATGTATCGGCGAATCCCACTGGCCCCCTTCATGTTGGTCACGCACGTCAAGCCGTGCTGGGTGATGCAATTTCAAAAATCTTGTCCAGAGTTGGATATGAAATCGTTAGAGAATTTTACTACAATGATGCTGGTAATCAAATAGATAACCTGGGATTATCGGTATGGGCTAGGCTAAATGGATACGATGACACGCACAAAGAGTTTCCGCCCGATGGGTACCGTGGCGACTACATTAACGAAATAGCTAATGATTTTAAGGCCGTTAATAACTTGAATCACATAACAAAATTTGAAAAAAGCGAAAAACTACTGGGTGAGATTAAAGAATTTTCAATTAACTTTTTACGAGAAGAACAAAATGCAGACTTAGGTCTTCTGGATGTATCTTTCGATAGTTTTGCACTAGAATCATCGTATTATAAAAACGGTTTAGTTGAAGAAGTTATAGACACTTTAAAAAAAAATGGTAAGACTTTTTTCCTAGATAAGGCACTTTGGTTAAAGTCAACAGATTTCGGGGATGACAAAGATAGAGTTATGATTAAGTCCGATGGTTCTTATACTTACTTTGTACCAGATGTGGCTTACCATTTGGATAAATGGATTCGCGGTTTCAAAAAAGCGTTAAACATCCAGGGTTCAGATCATCACGGAACATTGTGTAGAGTGAAAGCTGGTTTACAGGGATTAAATAAAAATATTTCAAAAGAGTTTCCAATTACGATTTTACATAAAATGGTGACAGTCAAAAAAAATGGGAAAGATGTAAAATTCTCCAAACGATCTGGAAATTACGTAACTCTAAAGGAACTCATCTACCTTTCTTCTGGACTAGATGAGCGTTGCATCCTAAAAGAAGAAAGGCGTACCAATATTTCAACGTTATTAACCAAGGGAAAAGATGCGGTTCGTTTTTTCCTTCTTTCAAAAAAACCAGAAACCGAATTTAACTTTGATGTCGATCTTGCACAAAAGCATTCTGAGGAAAACCCCGTGTTTTATGTGCAATATGCGCACGCTAGAGCTTCCAGTGTTATAAAACAATCTTGTTTGTCAGAGCAGGAATTATTGATTTATTTTAAGAATTTAAGCGAAAAATCATTCACTGGTGAGCAGCCTAAAAAATTTAATAAAGCTGAAAATGACCTTGTTCTCCGAGTCCTTGGTTTTCCGGAGGTTGCTCGGTGTGTAACTGAAAATTTTGAACCCCACCAGCTAATATTTTATTTGCAAGATTTGGCCAGCGATTTTCATAAATTTTATAACGATTCAAAGATACTAGTAGAGGATGTTTGGACAAAAAACACGAGACTATTAATCGTTTTTGGGATAGCAAAGATTTTAAAAAATAACTTAGAGTTATTAGGTATAGATGCACCGGAGAAAATGTAAATATGAGCTCAACCAATGGCATGTTAGAAGCAACTTTACTCAAAAAGAAATTTTATCCGCATGGTTTTGGAATATTAAGCTTTTTCTTTGGGATTGCGACAGGGCTTCTTATTTCAGCATATCTAGCTTTTTACATTACGAAAACGCCGGTACCATTTGCTGACAAGCTTGATGGATACAATAAAACAAAATCTATTATAAAGTTGTCGGAAACGGATGATGATGTGATAGTGAAAATTGCTCCGAGCGATATGTCGATTTTTCTTCCTGATTCAAAAGAAAATAGTGTGGAGCCAGATTCTGAGACTCTACCAGATAGGGTGGAAAAGGTTATCCAAACTTCAAAATTGGAAAAAGAACCCAATAGCACGATCGAAGAAGACAAATCATTTTATTTACAAGTGGGAGCGTTTAGGGAGGTTAAAGAAGCAGATAGGATGCGGGCAAAATTAGCTTTTTTGGGTTTCGAGGCTGCCATTTATAAAAAAAATAAAAAAGGAAATTTATTTTATAGGGTGAGACTCGGCCCGTTTAATTCATCGGAGGAACTAAATAACGTAAAGCGACGTCTGTCAGATAGTCAGATAAAATCGCATGCAGTGCTGGTAAATCGGTAATAGCAAAAATGAAGGACTTCTCATGTTAAAAATTGTTTATTTTTTTACTCGTAAAAACCAAACTTTTACCTCATATTTTTACACTTTTCTAGCATTAATGATGGTAAGCATCACGAATGGAGAAATTTTTGCTAACCCAACATATGATGAGGGTATAGACTATAAGAGAATTTACAGTGAAAATAAATACAAGAAAACTAAAAAGGTTGAGGTAGTAGAATTTTTTGGTCTATTTTGCCCACACTGTAGGAATTTCTCGCCAGTAATTCACAAATGGGCAAAAAAACTTCCTGCTAACGTAGAGTTTAAAAAACTCCACGTGCCTTTCAGAGAAATATCTCATCAAAGACTATATTTTACCTTGAAGAAAATGGGACTTATTGACCAGTACCTTGGTAAATTATTTGCTGATATCCAAGACAAAAGGCTTCCACTAAAAGATTTTTTGAGCATTACAATATGGGTAGAGGATAACGGATTATCATTAACAGATTTTGAAGAAGAATGGAATTCGAATAAGGTTAAAAATGACATGAATGAAGCCTCCTCTCTTATGAAACTCTTTAAGGTAACAGGCGTACCTCAAATCATCGTCGATGGTGAATTTTTGACCTCTCCCGCCATGGTCGGAAGTAATAGACGAATACTTGGTTTGCTAGATTATCTAATTGCTAAAAGAAGTCCCTAAACGTTAATGTTTTAAGAACTCCGAATATACTGCTTTCCTATTTTTGCCAAATTTTTCACTGAGTATTTTAGCCAATACGGAACTCTTCACATGAGGCTTTAGTGTTTTCAACCAAAATTCAAATTCCTCGTTAATTACGGAAATTTTTTTTTGCGTTGAGAGGTTAATAACAACAACGAGTTCTCCGCGAGAAAATTGGGCTTTTTTCTCACCATTGGTTCTTAACTCAGCCAGTATTTCAGAACAATATCCTCTCCACGTAGCCTCATGAATTTTAGTCATTTCTTTTGCAAGAAAAATAAAAACATCTTCTTCAAAAAATTTTTCTAGGCGATCTAGAAGGGATTCTAGTCTACTCACCGTCTCAAAAAAAACTACATAATCTGACCCGTAAGAGAGCTTGCCTAACAGCTTATGTGCATCTTTCTCTTTCCTGGGGAAAAAACCACCAAAGGTTAATGTTTGATTGTTTTTTAACTCAATACCACTTATGGAAAAACCAGCGATTGCTGAACAACAACCAGGAACAGAAAAGACGGGTATGCCCATTTGATGATACTTTGCTACAATTTTTGAACCTGGATCAGACACGGAAGGGGTGCCTGCATCAGATACTAGTCCAACCATGCAAGTACTAAGTTTCTCGAAATTAAGTTTATGGATCCTCTCTGTTTCGTTAAATCTGTAACAAGACAATAGTTGCCTTTTTTTCTTATTTATATTGAATGAGTTAAAAAGCTTATTAGCCAGTCTGGTGTCTTCAGCTAGTACTAATTCACATTGCTCCAATATCTTCTTTGCTCGAAGGCTCAAGTCTTGCAAGTTACCAATAGGCGTAGAGATGACATATAACCCAGGTTTTTTTTCCTGCTCCGTTTCTTTCTTATGAATAACTCGACCCATAATGTTCTGACTGATAAAATAAGGTATCTTAGCATGGTCAATTATTTTATGAGAAAAGAGTTTTTTACTAGAACAAGCGGGCTTATAGCCATTATATTTTTTCTGGAGGGATGTTATTTCCCGCTAGTCGCTACCGGAGTAGTTGCTACTGCGGTAGCTGTGACGGATCGAAGGACAGCAGGAATCATTCTTGAAGATGAAACAATAGAGCTAAAATCGATGAATGAGCTTTCTAAAAACTTTCCTGAAGAGGACATATCCGTCGCGGTAACAAGTTTTAATCGAGCAGCTTTACTTACCGGATGGGTTTCAAATGATCAGGTCTCGAAAGAGGTAGCAAGTTTGATTGCGAATGTTGAAAATGTAAGAGAAATAATTAATGAATTGAACATTGGACCAAAAGCTACCGGAAAAATGTTTGCTAGGGACACCATTCTCACCGCAAAAATCAAGGCTAGTTTTATTGATGAAGAAAAGCTTAACGCAAACGTTGTAAAAGTAAAAACCGAAAATGGGATTGTTTTTCTCATGGGAATAGTAACCCAGCGTGAGGCAGATCTAGCTGCTGATATTGCCTCAAGAGTGAAAGGAACTAAAAGGGTTGTCAAGGTTTTTGAAGTAAAATCAGAAATCGAAATTGCCAATATAGATGCAGTAATTAACTCGCAGCAACCTAAAAAACCTATCAAATAGTTTATTAATTAGAAAGAATCAATTCGGTATAGCGTTGCCTCAATTTTTGGAAAATTATACCCGGCTTGCCTTTTAGATTCTTAATACCAATTTTTTTGCCATTAACTGATGTTATTGGGAGTATCTCTTTGGTAGCTGAAGTGAGTAATATTTCGTCTGCATTCATTAATTCGCTTACTTTAAAGTTCCTTCGCTCAAACAATATTTCTAGTTGAGAGCATAATTTTTCAATGATTTTTATTCTTATACCTTCAAGCAAATTATTACAGGGTTCTGGACAAAAAACTTTTCCTTGTTTCACTATCCAAATCGTTGAGGCTGCTCCCTCAGTAACATTTCCATTATCGACAAGAATAGCTTCTTGACAATCTAATTCTATGGCTTCTTCCCTAGCAAGTACATTTGGCAAAAGAGATATCGATTTAATATCACATGATTTCCAACGATTATCATTGGTTGTAATGGCACTGATACCCTCAGCAAACATTTCCTCCGTCGGTCTAAGAAGTTCAGAGGACATTATAAAAATTGTTGGACGATTGCTTTTTGGAAATGCGTGATTTCTGTAAGCAACACCTCTGGTAATTTGGATATAAACTATTTGGTGCCTATGCTTCGTTTGTATTATCAGTTCTTCGATAGAGCGTTTTATTTCGTCTTTCTTTATGCACGGGTCTAATTTTATTTTATTTAAACTTCTAAATAATCGATCTATGTGTTCACCAAAAAAAAAGGGATTCTTGTTATAAACTGGAACAACTTCGTATACACCGTCAGCAAAAAGGAAGCCTCTATCCAGAGGAGAAATCTTTACGTCATTAATGGGCATAAAATTTCCATTATAGTAGGCTAAATCATGCATTTACCGGGGCTACCCTTTCTACTCTTTTATTCTTAGGCGTTCTACTAACACCCCTTTTATCAGGTGAGACTGAATTATTTCGTCAATATCCTCTTCATCTAAATATGTGTACCAGGTACCTTCAGGATAAACAACTAAAACAGGTCCAAAATCGCATCTATCCAAGCAACCGGCTCTATTAACTCTTATGCGCATACCTTTAAGTTTCTGTTCGGTTTTTATCTTATCTTTCGCGTATGCCTGGAGTCGACAAGAATCAAAATTCGCACAACACGTTTCTCCAGCTGCCCTTTCATTTAAACAGAAGAATATATGCTTATCAAAATACATAATTGTTAGAATATCATAATATGTGGACAGTAAAGAATTTAGAGGCTACTAGATCAACACAAGATGTTGCACTAAAACACGTGCGTTATGAATACAATAATGAAAAGTTAGTGTTTTATTCTGAAAATCAAACACACGGTTATGGTACGAATGGTCGTCCTTGGATCTCTTCTGATAGGTCACTTGCCGCTAGCATGGTTTTTCCTTTAAATATTCTCATCAAAGATAATACTCCCAAATTGCTGCCCATAATATTTGCTTTATTGGTTGCTAAAATACTCGAAAACGCTATGTCTCCGAAACGGATAACTTTAGGAATTAAATGGCCAAATGATTTATATAAAGATGGAAAAAAAGTTGGAGGCATTCTCTTGCATTTGATTTCAACAAAAAGAGAAAAGAGTTGGAGTAAAATAGCTATTCTCGGCATAGGCATAAATATCGCATGGAGAGATAATAATAGATTCAATGCCTCGGCGCTTTATGATTGTATAGAAAGGTCCAAGACTTTTGATGCACTGCGCTTTTTTCAAGAACTAACAACTGGCATTGATAATTTGGACGATGACATAATTTTCCTAAATCCACCTTTGGAGTTTAATAAAAGAGATATATTAAAAAAAAAATACATTAAAGTCGCAATTAACAAATATCAAATGGTTTCCGGAATTAATGAGGGAATAGATCTTCATGGAAAATTATTAATTAAAGAGACCTCAAGATCCGAACTCACAAAAATTGACAGGGGGACCATTCAGTGGAGATAAGGTTGTTAATTGATACTGGAAATTCTCAACTAAAATGGGTGATATTATTTCGAAAACATCCTGGTGCGAAATTACTGGCTACCAATAACAAAGTAGATGTCAAAGATGTACTTAGTAAACATAAAGAGTGGTATTTAAAAAAACTCATATTACGAAGTTTGAAAAAATTAAGAAAATATTCAGCTGACAACACTGAATTGGCCCAGATGCGGGAAAATGCTAGTGTTTCCATAGCATCGGTCGCACCAAATGCACTTAATGAAGTAGTAGCCGAAGAATTAGGCACAGTTTTTCCGCAACAAAATATACGTTTCGTACGGACAGAAAATAATCATGAAATCATTACCGGTTCTAATAACAAGCTTGTTTTTAAAATTAATCGTGAAAACCCTAAAGCATTAGGGGTGGATAGATGGCTTGCAATGATTGGCTTAATAGAATATTTAGCGAAAAAGAAAATAAACACTGTTTTCATTTTGTCTGTCGGCACTGCGACTGTGTTAGACAAAATTACTATAAAAAAGAATAAACAGGCCACCCATACTCAGGAGATAATTCACGAAGGGGGTTATATCATTCCAGGTTTTTCATTCATGGAAAGCAGCCTTGAATTTCTGATAAGTCAAGCTGAAACTAAAAGTTTTAAACCTATGGAGTTTCCATCTTGTACGCATGAATCTGTCTTGTCCGGTATTTGTATCGTTCAAGCCGCAATCTCCTTTATAACTAAGAGTACTACTCCAGTCTTCTTGTATGGTGGAAATCTTGACAAGTTTTTAGCAGCATGGAGCCTGACAAAAAAACTCATGCAAAAAGAAAGCAAAATAATCGTTGATCCATGGCTAGTCTTTAAAGGCTTGAATCAGCTTGCAGATGGCCATCCTTCGCGCCATTGTTCCCAAGATTTTCTTCAAAATTCTTGATAATTTTTTTTCTAAAAAGGTTTAGATCCTTGACATTGTTAAAAGACTCATCAAACAAGAGAGAAAGATTATGTAATATCCTATCGGCAACTTTCTTCTCCCACCCCTTATCAAATTTTATTTGTTCATCTAACCATTTTTCCAACCAACCAGGCTCAGGTAAACGGCTTTGCACGGTATCATTTGGAAAGAGAGACTTGTTCACGTGTAGATTTGTCGGATGAAGTGCCTTTTGATGCCGATTAGCTGATGCCATGAGAACGCCTATTTTCGCGAAAGCTAACTGGGCAGAGGCACCTAGGGTTTTTAGCGATTTTTTCATGTATTTGAGATAAGCGCCTCCGTGTCTAGCCTCGTCCATAGCAATAGTATTATATATGGATTTAATTACGGGTTCTGTGTGCCATTCTGAAGCACATCTGTACCAGTGATTAAGTCGAATTTCTCCACAAAAGTGTAGCATTAAGGTTTCAAGTGCTGGCGCTGGGTCGAACTCAAAACGTACTGCATCTAACTCTTCTTCACTTGGAACAAAATCGGGACAAAATCTTTTGAGATATTCAATAAGAACCAGGCTATGTTTTTGTTCTTCAAAAAACCACACAGACATAAACGCGCAAAAGTCACTGTCAGTTCTGTTATCCCTCAAAAACATCTCAGTTGCTGGCAATGCTGCCCATTCGGTAATAGCGTTCATCTTAATGGTGTATGCCTGATCCTTGGTCAGCTTCGCAGCATCAAACGTATCCCAGGGAATATCGGTTTCAAGATTCCAGCGAACTCTTTCAAATGCTCTAAAAAGGTCCGGATAAAGCATAGTGTTTGTATTCATAATTATCTTCTTTTAAGTTACCGTACTTGCGCTCTGGAAAAAATTGTTTTAATAAACCGCAGCGGATATCTTAACAATTTAAACGTTTGAAATAATTCAACGCTGTCCCAATAGTCATGGTGGTGTGAAATATAGCCTTTCTCATTAACTTGAATCCAACTCGAGCCTTTGATATAACTTTTAATTCTTTTACCTCTTCTTTCAAATACAAAAGTCCAAGATAGCACGATTATAGCCCCATCCGACAACATTTTTAAGTCAGTAAAACGAGGGTTATTCAATGTCTGAAACATATTCACAAATAGCTTTCTCATAAGCTTTTTACTTTGAATATCGTGAAAGGGGTCCCTAAAATGACATTTCTCATCATAAAAAGACAGGACATTATCCAGATTATCTATATTTTTGAGATTTTCAAAAGACTCTTTAAAAGCGTTGGAATTAAAAGCTATTTTACGTTTCACTTTCTACGTCCTGTTAATTTGGAGGTGAGTTGAAAGAATAACCTATAAGGAAGAACTGAAATTATTTTACAAATAACTGTAAACTTTTTTGGAAAATGGATTTCGAAGACTCCCTTACGCAGACCCGTAAATATCTCTTCAGTTGCTTTTTTTGGGGAAATTATAAAGGGCATAGGGAAACTATTTTTTTTTGTCAGACGTGTATCTACAAATCCAGGACAAACCAATGAAATATCGATATTAAATGGTTTAAATTCAACAAATGCTGACTCAGCGACATTGTTTAATGCTGATTTCGTAGGCCCGTAAGCACATGAGCCGGGCAAACCAGTATATCCCGCAACACTAGATATCCAAATCCAATGGGGGTTTTCTGCAAATTTATTTCTATTTTTAATCCACTTTTGTGTTATCAACCAAAAGGGTTTATAAACTGATGTAAGGTTAATAGCAGTAATTTTCTGAGCTTCCTCATAAGAGAAGTCAACATAGCTCATTGGAGTGTATATAGCTGCGCACCAAAATACAGTGTCTATGCCTAACCCGTCTTTTTCTATGACTTCAAAAAAGTTATCTATAGAATTGTCGTCGGCTATGTCCGTTTTCACGAAAGTGTTTTGAGGAAAATGCTTCTCAAAAACATCAACTCGTCTTGCCACAACTATTAATTTCTTGCCGAGAAACCTTAATTCTTTAGCAATCTCAAATCCAATTCCACTGGAGGCGCCAACAACTAATACCGTCCTATTTTTAAAAGATGTAATAGGCTTATTAAACCTACCCATTAGATTTTTTAAAAGTGATGATAACTGTTCCAAGTTTTAAACCAAACTTCGAGAATACTGCACGATTCATGAGTACATTTTTTTCTACAAGAAACATCCAATCATCAAAATCAACGCTCAATTTATTTAAAAATGAGTCCTCAACTATAAGGTTGTAACGATATGACCACTTTAGTGCGTTTCCCGACGCAATCCCATGTGCGGTACCGATGACACCACTACTAGTACCTCCCCATTCATTATCTGCAGTTTTCTGTAAATTCCATACACGCTTTTCTCTCTTACCATCCGACCAGAAAAATTTCTCTACCAATTTTCCACTTGATTTATCTGCAGTAAAATAACCCTCAACATTAACTTTAAATCGTTTGACAACATCATTGTTTCGATTTAAAACAATACCCCAACCCTCTACTTTTCCATTGAAAAAGGATTCAAGATTAAAAGACGGCGTCTCAGCTTCGTAAATAGCGATACTCCTAGTACCACACCCAAATACAAAAGTCGAAAGTAACCCTAAAACAAATAAAGATCTAAACACTGGCTTTCTTAATGAAATAACTTAGTAACATCATACAAACGAGTTTGATAACACATGGAGCCCCTGCATACATAAATGTTAAGCTTGTTCGCCCGGTCTCAGTGACTAGATTCGGATCATAGCCCATAATTTCAAGCAATGGAAGACAAAAACCCGAGGCTAATGCAATCGCAATTTTGTTAACAAGGCTCCAAATTCCAAAATATGTTGAAGCAACACTAGTCTCATTTTTGTTCGGTGGGATAACGTCATTTAATACTGCTGGAGCACTAATGAGCTCGCCTCCCAACGCAACCCCGGTAATTACGCAGACAAATAAAAACGGATAAAAATGACCTTCTTCTAAAAACAAAACTGTGATGAAGAAAACAATAGATAAAGTAAGTGCTGTAAACCATGTTTGCTTGTTACCAATTTTACTGATAGTTTTTCTCCAAAGCGGAATAGAAATTGCCGCACTTAAAAAATAAGCGGATAGTAGGATACCTCCTTCAGACTTCTCCAAAAGAAGTGCGTCACTAAAGAAAAAAACGAAGAGCAAAGCAGGGATCGAATTTGCAAATGTATTAAAGAAACACAATACTAAAAATAATTTCATCCTTTTTGAATCGAAGGAAAAAAAGTTAAAATTTCTTTTATTATCTTTAGTTGAAAAGGCAGTATCGATTGTTGCAGTTTTTATGAGTGTTAACCAGATTACAGCAACGATAGAGCTTAAAAAGATAATTACAGAGAGTAGCCCAAAGGATTCTAATGCGATTAATACTGAAGAGACGATCAATCCAATGAGTACAAATACTTCTCTTCCAGAAATTAATCTGTTCCTTATTTCCGCCTGGCTAGACCAGGCAAACGCCCAGCTCTGATATGCAATATTGGCTATACCATTTGAGATTGATACTATTAAAGTAAATAAGAAAAACCAAAAAAAAATGAACAGCGAATTATTTCCTAAAAATTCAGGAGGATTAAATAGAAAAAATACTGAGCTTGCCAAAATTATTAAAGATGGGTTTAACCATCGTAAGAACCTATGCCCGCTAGTTCTATCGATTAAGCTTCCAAAAATTGGATCGGTGAAGGCGTCTACAAGCCTAATGATCATTAGCATCATTCCCGTAACAAATATTGTTTGCCCTAATCCTGCATAAATACTGGGGGTAGCTATGTACAGTGGCAAGGCAGAAATTGAGAGAATAAATCCGACAAAACTATAACTAACGAGAGGGGCTGTTTTAACCGTCTTCACGAAATTCAAGCAATCCCTGTCTCAGTTTTGGTTCGGAGGTATTTTCATGCAGCCAAATTAAAAAAAAAGATCTTGCAAAATCTTTATCATTAAAGGTAGTTACAACGGTTTCATTGTGATGGAGTGTTATCCCTTCCTCGGGCTTATAAAATCCTGTCAACACATCGTTTTTTTTAACATCTGGAAAATTTTGTTCCATCCAGGCTAACCAGACACTTTTCTTTTCCTTTGCAATAAGGTTCAGACGATGCATTTCTTTGAAACTAATTTTGGCAATATCCTTACCTTTAAAATCCCTATAATATTTTATCTGCAAGAAGAACTTGGAATTAAATATTTCCCCTGATTTGTACTCAGAAAGAAGTTTCGCCTCATAAATTTTAAATCCAAAGAACCGTAAAAAGCCTTGTCCATTCAGAAACTTACATTCTTCACAAATTTTACTGCGGGCATCTCCATAATCTAATTTTTCATCCCCAAAACTCTTTTTGAAGATAAGGTTGGAAGATAAAAAAATAAGAATAAAAACGAATATCCTTAACATTTTATCTTTTTGCCAGTACAAATTGTCCCACGTCTATATCCCCCGTTTCGAAGCCACTACGACAGTAATTCAAATAAAATTGCCACATTCTTCTAAACTCATCGTTTAGTCCTAATGTATTGAATTTATCGTTACATTCTTCGAAATTAGCGGCCCAACGTTTTAGCGTTTCAGCGTAGTCCTTAGAGAAATAAAATTCATCCTGAATTTTTAGATAATGCCGGTTTGCAAGAGTTTTTAATATATTTTTTGTCGGAAGCATCCCTCCAGGAAATATGTACATTTGTATAAAATCCACACCTTTTCTATATTTTTCAAACTTATCATCTTTTATTAAAATTGTCTGTATAACGGCTTTTGAGGTTTTGTTCAGGCATCTCGCAATCATTGAAAAATATTCATCCCAGTACTTTTCTCCTACCGCCTCAAACATTTCGATAGATACAATTCCATCATATCTTTTATTTAAAAGTCGATAATCCTTTAATTCAAATTTCAGCCGATTAGAATTACTTGAATACAAAAACTTTTCTTTTACGTATTCTAATTGTTTTGCTGATAGTGTAATCCCGTGATACTTGTACTGGGTCTCACTATAAATTCTATGGGCTAGGCTACCCCATCCAAAGCCAATTTCACATACTGAAGCATCCTCTTTAATTGGACCTAAGAAATCTAGCGCTCGATCAAGTTTAAATTTTTGAGCCTCGAATAAACTAACTTGTTTACCTTGAGGATGATTATTGAATACTGCACTGGAATAAGTCAGAGATTCGTCGAGCCATAGTGAATAAAAATCGTTCCCAAGGTCATAATGATATTTTATGTTATCCTTCGATTTATTAAGTGTATTTTCATTTTTCCTGTGTTTTGTTATCTTTCCCAATAATGATAAGCGGTTTCCATTGATAAGAGAGGAAAGAATCGTTTGGTTCTTAAGGGCTAGTAGTAGCAAAGAATGCAAATCACTTGTCTCCCATTTTCCTTGCATATAGTCTTCACCAAACCCAATATCGCCCTTTCGAATTAAGTTAAAAAACACATCCCATTCATTGACTTTGATATCGGCCTTTATCGATTTCTTTGACTGTGATCTACCAAATTTATAAGATTTCCCATTCGGAAGCTCCAAAAACAATTCGCCAACTTCTAATCTATTTAAAATCTTCAAAACAAAATAGGAAAAACATTTGTGTAGGATCATCAACTATTCTTTCTTCACTAATTTAATTCCCTTTAACCATAACTTTGCTGCCTGAATGTTTATTCTAATCAGCGTTATTACTGGCAAAAAGAGCACAGAGATAAAAAGTTTGAGTCCCGAAATGGAATTCATGTTTATTCTTTTTCCACTAATACTCGTACTTATTAGGGTATTCTCTCCCTGTTTTAGTTCAATCCTGGCCATTTGAACCTCAGCATCAGTATTCGTATAAAATTGAAAAGAATATAAACCGCTTACCTCAATGAAAGGTGAGACATAAAAATCTTTAGGTAATTCAAAAGATTCCCCATTTAAAATAGGTTCATCCCCTTTTGAAATAAAATAGATTTTCCTTTCAGAGAAAGTATTATTAACTTCAGCTATTACTGCCATTAGTTGTTTTTTTTTATCGAAGCAATACCAAAAACTTACAGGGTTAAATCCAATTCCTAAAATTTTTGGGAATGTTGAAAGATATACCTTTTCAACATGTCGTTTAAAGCCATTGCTTAACAGACACTTTCTCAGCCATTTTCTTGCATCTCCGCCGTTTCCATAGTCTTTTTGATTGATGGATATAAGGGCTTTCCTGTTAATTGCAAATAAAACATTTCCCCGAACTTGGCCTAGTTGTCCAATTTCAACTGCGAACTGAAGAGAGTGGTAACGAAATTCATGCTTTTTCGGGTGCTTTCTTTTATGAATTATAGTCGCACGGTAGGGATAACATTCAATGCCTAGCATTTTTATGTATTAGTACTGGAGTTAATCTTCGCAGCTACTTTTTTACCAGATACGAAACCATCCTCGTGAAACCCATTTCCTGTCCAGGCCCCCGAATGCCACATATGATCTAAGCCTTGGGTCTCCATTAGTTTTTTTCGTGCATCAATCATATCTTGATCAAAAACGGGATGCTCGTAAACTAATTTCTTTTTATACTTAGACTCGTAAGGTTCTAATAACGGGTTCAATGAGACAAAGATATTTTGGCTAGTTTTTAAATCCTGCAGTTTATTCATCCAGTAGGTCACTGAGATATTTTCGTCATGAATCCCATCTTCCCCAGCCAGGTAATTCCAGGAGGACCAGACACTTTTTCGTTTAGGCATTAATCTTTTATCATTGTGAAGATAGCCTACGTTTTTCTGAAATCGAATTCTCTTTAAAAGCGGGTATTCGGGTCGATTACCATTCAAACATAGAAGAGTCTCATTCGCATGACAAGCAAAAATAACATCATCCACTTTCATGGTATATTTTTCTTTTTTTTCAAGGTTTTCAAGCTGCAAACTAACTTTTAATCCCTCTTGCTTGTTTTGCATTGGCTCGACATAATCGACTCTGTGGTTTTTTAATACTTTTATTTCCTTCTTTTTAAACCTATCGTGATTGAATAGGTGCTTTATATATGAAGAGCTTCCATCTGAGAGGTGAAACCACTGATGGTGATTACTTACTGAGAGTAAGCCATGATTATCAAAAAATTGTAGAATACTTATCGTTGGATAATCAGTTATCTTTGATTCGGGGGTAGACCAAATGGCACCTGCCATCGGAGCGAGATAGTTGCGCACAAAAAAATCAGAGAAATTATTTTCCGAAAGGAAACTGGCTAAAGTATATTTGTGCTGATGCATATCTTCCTTTTGGAGAAATTTTTTTGCCAACCTATTGAATCTTACAACCTCCACCAACATCTTAAGGAATTTTGGCGAAACCAAGTTTCTTTTTTGCCCGAATGCCGAGAAAATACTTCTACCGCCCCATTCGAAATTACCTCCTGCCCGAGAGACACTAAAAGACATTTCTGACTGTGACTCTTTTACATTTAATTCTCGAATCCAACTAGTGAAGTTTGGATAGTTCACTTTGTTAAAAACAATAAATCCACTGTCGACAATAAAGGGTTTCTTTTCTGTATTAAAAACATGGGTGTGGGTATGCCCTCCTAATCGATCCCCTTTTTCAAATAAAAAGATTTTATTGTTTTCCGACAAATGCCAAGCCGCAGATAGTCCAGAAATTCCTGAGCCAACAATTGCGATGGACCGATCAGACATAGAGAAATAATTAAATGTTATGGTCTATTCGTGCAAAGGCCGAGTGGTTGTGAATAGACTCAAAATTTTCTGATTCGACGGAAAACCCGCTTATCAGATTTTGAGTGATTAGTTCCTGCAACTTGATCGCAACATCACGCACTAGATCTTCAACAAATTTTGGATTGTTGAATGCTCTTTCTGTAACAAACTTTTCATCTGGCCGTTTCAGTACGCTCCATAATTCGCAGGAAGCAGAGCTTTCCGCTATGTTTATTATATTCTCAACTTTTAATGCTGAACTTTTCAATGAGGCCCTTACTGTTATGTGAGAACGTTGGTTGTGAGCTCCATAATCAGAAATGTTTTTTGAGCAAGGACAAAGACTAGTAACTGGCACTACTACCTCGAGGTTAACAATAGATTGAGAATTTTTCTCGCAGACTACTTCGTAGGTGACTTCGTAGTCCATAATGCCACTGACTTTTGAGACAGGTGCAAGCTTTTCCATAAAGAAAGGAAATGTAACTTTCATATAGCCGGTCTTTGCTTCCAACTTGGACAGCATCGCACGTGAAAGCTGTAGGACTTTTTCATAGGAAATTTCACTACAATTCTCTTCAAGCAACTCTATAAAGCGAGACATATGAGTCCCCTTTGTGCTGGCATCTAACCCAACAGTCATGTCAAACAGGCCAACCGAAGGGTATTTTTTAGTCTCCGTTTCAATGAAAATCGGATACTTTATTCCCCGGACTCCCGCCTTCTGTATAGCTAATGACCTAGTGTCTTTTTGTGCTTGAACGTCGGGAAGGCAAACTTGGTTTATTTTTTCAGGGGCATTCATTTTTCCAGTCTCTGTAAGCTAGTTTGGTAAGGTAGCTATCGCTGTGAGTTGAGCAGAAGTTCAATCTCGCGAACTACGCTTTTACTTGTGGGTGAAGTGAAACTCGAAAAACTTTTATGAAAAGCGCCGTCTCTCGATATAAGGTACTTGTGAAAATTCCATCTTGGAGGCTCAGCTAGAGTAGAAAGCTTTTTAAACAAGGGATTAGCCACAGTATCTCCAGTATCGATGACATTAGATTTAGCAAACATTGGAAACTTCACGCCATATGTGTTTTTGCAAAATTCCGCGATTTTCTTATTGGAAGAGTATTCTTGATTCCGGAAATTTCCTGAAGGGAATCCCAAAACAACCAAACCTTTATTTCTGTACTTCTTGTAAAGATTTTCAAGGCCTTCATATTGTTTAGTAAAACCACAAAAGCTTGCTGTATTAACAACTAACACAACAGAATTCTCATACTTACACAAATTTTGGGGAGTGTCGTCCTGTAACTTAGGAAATTCATGGTTGAGCAACTCCGGACATGAGGCGTTCGCGGCGCGCATACCAAATAGAGCCCCAATTGCAAGCAGGATAATAAAGGAATTCAAAAGGCCACCTCTATCTATAAGTTTCATAATTCTAACTCCCGTTCCAAGCATACCAACCCTGGTTATTTCACTCAAGCTATATCCTTTGCAACTGAACGTTTATTTCTTTTTATCGGCCGTTTTTTTTGATGTACTTCCGTTAGGTTTCCTTTTAACACTTCTCTTTTTTTTGGATTGCTTGGTCGTTTGTTGTATAGTTTGATCGATGAAATTTCCCATTTGGGCCTCTAGTGACTTCCACCAATTTTCAGCATTTTTCACAGAAGAACTAATGATCTTCTTGTTCATCGCATCCACGAATTCATCCATTCCTTTATCTTTGTGAGATTTGCTGAAATCTTTGAGTGTGTTCAATGCTTCTGCCTTGACCTCCATTGTTTTGATAACCGATTTTGTGAATTCTAGGTTAAAATTTAACCAGGATTCTATAATCTTCAGTTCCTTAATTTTTTTCTCAACATCACTGTCATTTTCTGGAAAAATGGTGTTAGAACTGAAAGGTAGAAAGCTCCACGGGTCAAACGGATTATTTGGTTTTTTTTCAGGCAACTAGTTGTCTCCTATATCGTCGAGTAATTTTGTAATGAAAATTCCGAAATTAAGCCTACGTACTACCTTATTATTTATATTAATCTCATTGGCGCATGTCGCCTCATTGCTTAATTTAAATTTTTACACCCCGAAACCAGAGTCAAAAATTGTAGATACTAATCAACTGCAACTCCAGGAGAACAATACCGTAGCCATTGCACTTAATCTAAGGAATGTTGAAAACTCAATTTTACCCTCTGTCAAAGAAGATAGCAAAACTCAGAAAGAGATAAACTTTGCTGAATTCCGGCCTGGTTCTGATGAAAGTTCAAGCCTTATTGGAGCCAATAAGAAAATTGCAACACTGCTAGACAAGATAGACAAAAACTTAAAGGGTCCCCATCCAGAAGTTGAAGCTAATTATTCAGCATCAAAAATAAAAAAGGAGAGTACAAAAATAAAAAAGGAGAGTACATTGTCGGGCACTACTGCCAGGGTCAAAAAAAGTTTTATAAATTATTTTGCAGAGAATAATGGGAAAAAATATCCTATTTATGTCTATTATGGCGGATACGATATGAATTCCAAGCCAGTTGGCAAAGGGTTTTTATCATACAAATTCAACAGTGCTGATTCAAACTACAAAATAGAATTATTTGCGGAAGCTATGGGTTGGGCAAAAATATTCTTACGTAGACCCATATTCTTTTCAAGCAAGGGTTACGTTTCTGGGATGATTTTAAAGCCAACATCTTACGAAACTCATACACCTAAAAGGGGGAAGTCCTACGTAGAGGTTGCTCAGGCATCAAATTTAATAACATTCTCTGGAAAAACATATGACGAGAGATTTTTTGGAAACATTTATGACCCTTTGAGTTTAATATTTCAAATAGCTTCTTATTCTAAGAATGGCCAAATTTTCAACAAAGAGAATTCAAAAACATTTCAGGTATTCAATAGGAAAAAATTAGAAGAAATTCAGCTAAATCCATTACCTCCGGAAGAGATGATTCTGCCGAACGGCGACTTTATAACAGCAGTGAAAATAATCAGCCGGGTCGAAAGGGGAGGAAAGAAAGGCGATATTAGTTTTTGGTTAGATACTTCATACGATCATCATCCAGTAC
>JAOINQ010000013.1 GCA_028139685.1 Betaproteobacteria bacterium | reverse complement strand
AAAACTACTAGCCTGGAAAACCCATCATTTGAATAAGTTTTTAGTAATTCGAAGATCGATGCCTTGTCAGAGCCGTAACAAGAAACATGAGGCACTCCTTCTTTAAACCTTTTTTTTAACTCTCTCGCAGCAGTTAGGGTTCCTTCTCTGGTGGAACCTCCTGCGCCATAAGTAACAGATGCAAAACCGAAGCCAACAGGGACAAGTTCGTCCGCTGCCTTGTTGAACCTAGATATTCCTTCCCCCGTTTTTGGGGGAAAGAACTCCACGCTTAATTCCAACATTAATATCTGTAAGCCTCAGCCTTGTATGGACCAGAAACTTCTACTCCGATGTAAGCGGCCTGATCCTGGGATAGCTCAGTAAGCTCCGCCCCAATGGACTCAAGATGCAAACGAGCAACTTTTTCATCCAAATGCTTAGGTAAAACGTAAACTTTGCCTGAAGCATACCTGTCTGGATTACAAAATAGCTCCATTTGAGCCAGGACCTGATTAGCAAAAGAAGAACTCATCACGTAACTAGGATGCCCTGTCGCACAACCTAAGTTAACAAGCCTACCTTTAGCTAATAGTATTACTCTTTTACCATCTGGAAAGATTACATGATCCACCTGAGGCTTAATTTCTTCCCACTGTAAATCTTCTAAATCGCTCACGTCAATCTCATTGTCAAAATGGCCAATATTACAAACGATGGCTTCGTTTTTCATCGCTTCGATATGTTTTCTGCCGATTACTGATTTGTTTCCCGTTGCGGTAACAAAAATGTCAGCTTTATCAGCAGCATATTCCATAGTTACTACTTTGTAGCCCTCCATAGCTGCTTGAAGCGCACAGATAGGGTCAACTTCAGTAACCCAAACTTGTGCAGAGAGAGCCTTCAATGCTTGTGCAGAACCCTTTCCTACGTCACCGTAACCGCAAACAACCGCCACTTTACCCGCAATCATAACGTCAGTTGCCCTCTTTATACCGTCGACAAGAGATTCCCTGCATCCGTAGAGGTTATCGAACTTGCTTTTAGTTACTGAGTCGTTAACGTTTATAGCTTTAAAGGCAAGACTTCCTTCAGCAGACATTTCATTTAGCCGCAAAACACCCGTGGTTGTCTCTTCTGTTACACCAATCACGGTCTTTAAATTTCTGTCATAGAACTCCGGGTCAACTTCTAATTTTTTCTTTATAGATTCAAACAAAGCCTCTTCTTCTTCGTTGCCAGGACTCGAAAGAACACCAATATCCTTTGAAGCTTTTGAGCCTAAATGCAGTAACATGGTCGCGTCTCCACCATCATCAAGAATCATGTTACTAGTCTGATCGTTGCCCCACTCGAATATTTTATGCGTGTAAGTCCAATATTCCGTGAGTGATTCTCCCTTCTTTGCGAATACTGGAACTCCGGTTTCCGCTATAGCCGCCGCAGCATGGTCCTGAGTTGAAAAAACATTACAAGAGGCCCATCTAACTTCAGCCCCTAGATCTGTTAATGTTTCGATAAGAACGGCAGTTTGAATAGTCATGTGTAGAGATCCTGAAATTCGGGCGCCTGCAAGAGGTTTGCTAGCGGAAAACTCTCTGCGTATTGCCATTAAGCCAGGCATTTCAGTCTCCGCTATACTAATTTCCTTCCTGCCCCAATCAGCCAGGGATAAATCAGCTATGACGTAATCACTCTTTTTATTGCTATTTAAAACAGCACTCATAACACCTCCTATATGAAGATGAGCGCCGTTATTTCCATGTGGTTTTGACTAAGCCTGGGAGTTTCATCTCGCAGCGCTCCTTAGTCAACCGTAAATGTTACCGTTAAACGGGAAATTTGTAAATGATAAAAAAAAAAAATTTCTAAGTATTGTTTAATCGGAATATCTCAATAATTCTTTAATAATTTAGAGGCAAAATTCCTTTAATTTTTCTTGTTTGTCGGTTAATTCCCAATTAAAGCCTTTCTCTTCCCTCCCAAAGTGTCCGTATGCTGCTGTCTTTCCGTAGATTGGTTTCAGTAAATCTAGCATGTTAATAATTCCTCTGGGACGTAAGTCGAAGATTTTTCTTACCGCGTCTTCAATTAATGAATCCGACACTACACCAGTTTGCATAGTGGAAACGTGTATAGAAGTGGGATTTGCCACTCCGATTGCATAACTTAGTTGGACTAAACACTTTTCTGACAAACCGGCACTTACTATATTTTTTGCAACATATCTTGCCGCATATGCCGCCGACCTATCAACTTTAGATGGATCCTTACCTGAGAAGGCTCCACCTCCGTGTGGAGCAGCCCCACCATATGTATCAACAATAATTTTGCGTCCGGTAAGACCACAGTCACCTTGCGGTCCTCCTACAACGAATCGCCCAGTAGGGTTAACAAGATAAGTTATATTTTCTGTCGACAAGTGTTTCGGCAAGCAAGGTTTTATTACCTCCTCAATTACATATTCCTCTAACATTTTTTGTTCAACTTCTGGTGCATGCTGGGTCGATAATACAACTGTATCAATTGCAACAGGGGCTCCATTATCATATTTTATTGTTACCTGCGATTTTGCATCTGGTCTTAACCAGTCCACTTTATTGTTTTTTCTTAAATACGCTTGTTTCAAGACAAGTTGATGAGCTGTATCTATAGCAATTGGCATTAGATTCTTAGTTTCGCTACATGCATATCCAAACATTAAACCTTGATCACCTGCACCTTGATCAGCAGAATCCTTAGTGGCATCTTTATCAACTCCTTGAGCAATATCACCACTCTGCTCATCGTATGCTACCAAAACAGATGTACCTTTGTAGTCAATTCCGAATTCGGTATTGTCATATCCAATTTGTTTAAGTGTATTTCTGGCAATGCGAATATAATCAACATCCGCAGTAGTGGTAATTTCGCCAGCAAGTAAAACTAGTCCAGTGTTACATAGTGTCTCAGCCGCGACTCTTGCGTTTGGATCTTGTTCAATGATTGAGTCAAGAATGTTATCAGAGATTTGGTCTGATACTTTATCTGGATGTCCTTCTGAAACCGATTCAGAAGTAAATAGGTACGAATCTGCCATTTTTAACCTTTTTTGGTTGTAAGATATAAAAAATTATTCAGTTATTATAATTTGAAAACCATCACTATAGCCGTCATTAAAATTAGTTTCAAACTTTTTGGAACATTGCCATTACCATTTTTGAGAATGCTTGGTAAAGCTTTCGGCTTTTTAATGTGGGGTTTTTCAAAAAAGTATCGTAAGCATTTTCAAAATAATTGGCTTCAGGCAAAAAAAGCGGACGAAAAGGGTAAGATGGACAACTGCTCTCTTTTAAAAGCTGTCGGAAATTCTGGAGAGATTTTTATTGAAACAACAAAGATATGGACACGGGCTGATATATTATCATTAGTTGAAACAGAAGGCATTGATTTAATTGAAGAAACGGTCAAACACGGGAAAGGGCTTATTTGTTTAACGCCTCACTTAGGGTCGTTTGAATTAGCCCCAAGAGTTGTTAGTGAGTTGACACCTTTGACAGTAATGTATCGCCCTCCAAAACGGGAGGACTTAGATGAATTATTGGTCTATTTCAGAGATTTCCAAAACGTCAATATGGTAAAAACCAATTACACCGGAGTGAAATCGTTAATAAAATTTTTACAAAGTGGAAATTGCGTAGGTATTCTGCCTGACCAAGTGCCTGATCGTGGAGCAGGTAAGTGGACTCCTTTTTTTACAAAGCTAGCATACACTAATACATTAGTAATTCGACTTGCAAAACTTACATCCGCTCCGATAGCATGGATCATCTGTGTTAAAAGTTCAAAAGGATGGAAGTTTTCGGCCGAAATTTGGAGTTATAGATTTGATAAAAAGACAGACGAAAACGAAAGTTTAATAGAATTAAACAGGAAAATAGAGCAACTTATTTATGAACACCCTGAGCAGTATTTGTGGGGGTACGACAGATTTAAAATGCCTAAGTAGTGGGTTTGTAGATGATTTATGCATAAAATTAAGTTTTCTAAAATGCAAAGTTTGGGGAATGATTTCATAGTAATCTATGAAACCGAGGCAATTTCTGAAATATTTGATTTTAAAAAAAGCCAAATTAGAAGACTGGCTGATAGGAAAAAAGGCATCGGTGCAGACCAAATTCTATTTGTCAAAAAATTAAACAGTTCGGAGCAAAAGTTTCAATATAAAATCTTCAACGCAGATGGCGGAGAAGTTGAGCAATGTGGAAACGGAGCGAGATGTGTTAAAAAATTCTTATTTGATAAAGGTTTTTGGAAAGATAATAATTTGACATTGGTAGCTAAGGAAAATGCGTTTTCTGTCCAATCAAAAAATAACAAGGACTTTATCGTAAGTTTAAAGATTCATGGTACTCAGCCACGTGATGTGGGGCTTGATTCAACTATGTCAAAAAAGATTGGAAAGGGCAAAAATGCATCCTATGAGATAAAGCTAACAGAAGATATCTCCGCAAATCTTTTCTTAGTTTCGATGGGTAATCCTCATGGGGTTTGTTGGGAAGGGGTTGATGAGAGTCTTGGGCTAAATCAAATATTTGAGATGGTAAATGCGACGAAAGCTTTTCGAAGTGGCGTAAACATAGAATTTTGTAAAAAAGAGAGCAAAAAGGCGTTGTCGTTGCGAGTTTTTGAGAGGGGAGTGGGAGAGACTGAGGCATGTGGAAGCGGTGCATGTGCGGCCGTAGTATCGGGAGTTTTAAATGGAATCCTATCGGCGAATGAACAAGTAGAGGTTAAAATGCGACAAGGGTCATTATTTGTGAAGTGGGATGGTGATTTACTGTCTCCAGTTCTATTGTCGGGTCCAGCAACCACAGTTTTTGACGGAGAGTTTTATGTGTAAAGCACACCAACGATACCGAAATAGAGGTTAATGTGAAAAGTTCGATTGAAGAGCAAAAAGTCAGAAAATTTTTGCTAAGTGATAAAGATTTTTTTCTTAGAAATGAAGACTTATTATGCCTCCTGAAATTATCTCATCCAAACACCAGAGGTTCTGTCTCATTACTTGAGAAGCAGAATAAATTATTGCGAAAATCGTTGGAAGAAGACAGAAAAGAGCTCGGCTCACTAAAAGAAATTGCTAAAAGGAATCATGAAATACTTAATAAAATTTTTGCATGGGTTATAAAAGTTGTATTTAGTAATTCTAAAAAACAAAATATTACTAATTTTCTTAGGATAACCCGTGAAAGTTTTAATTTGGATATTGTCTCTTTACTTTTACTTAAAGATTTAAAAGGGTTGGATGAGCTTTCATCGAAGAAAGAGTTCCCTTGTGGGTATGCACAGCTATCTCGCAATATAAAAAAGTTAAAGGCATCCTTGATTACAAGTTCTAATAGCGAGATAGTATTTTGGAAAACTTTTATTAAGAAAGGTAAATTCAGCCATGTAAGGGGTTCTGGAGGGAAGTATGCTGGTATAACAGTTTTGCCATTAAGGCGAACTCCTGGAGGACACGTGCAGGGCGTATTGGTCTTGGCATCAACAGAAGCGAATAGGTTTGATGAGAAATTGGGGACATATTTTTTGGATATTATATCTGAATTTTCTTCCTCTATTATCTTGGAAAAATGAACGCCGTGGTTAAACTTGATAACCCTTTTGATGATTTACTCGATAAATATCTTGAGGGCTTGCTGAACAATTATCATTCTGGCTCTAAAAATACGATTAGATCGATCAAGAGTGATTTAAGTCGTTTTCTTGCCTATGGTTACAGCAGGGAAATTTTTCCCAACGAAAAAATTTTTACAGAAAGTTTTATTCTTGAGTACATAGCGGAACTTAGAAAAACTGGATTATCTGATAGATCGCTCAGCCGTCATCTATCGAGTTTACGAAAGTGGTTTTCATGGTTGGAAGTGGTTTCGGAGAACCCTCAACCCGAGATAAGCATGCGGCACATAAAGGGTCCTCGTTTGCCTAATTTGCTTCCGAAAGCACTCTCCGTGGATGAAATAGATTCGTTTTTTTTGCAAAGGAAGAAATCAACAAAATCATGGATTGACTTCAGAGATGTAGCGCTTTTTGAGTTAGCATATTCGTCCGGAGTTAGGGTTTCTGAGTTGGTGAGTATCGATGAACCCGCCGGGAAAGAAAGTTTGGGTAATTTGAGCCTTGAGAACATGGAAGTTGAAGTTTTCGGAAAAGGTGCAAAATGGCGAAGACTACCAATTGGAGAGAAGGCTAAAAATGCAATTGAGGTTTGGCTAAAATACAGAGAGCAAGCTGTATTTGATAGAGGGAATTATCCTACAGAGGGCATGCCTCTTTTTGTTAACAGGTTTGGAAAAAGATTATCGGTGAGAGGCGTTCAAAGACGATTTAACATTCATTCGCTGAAGTCAAGCTCAAGATTATCTATTACTCCGCATATGTTGAGGCATTCATTCGCTAGTCATATTTTACAGTCAAGTAAAAATTTGCGGGCAGTTCAAGAGCTTCTAGGACATGCCAATGTTACAAGTACTCAAATATACACTAAGCTAGATTATCAATTTTTATCGGAAGTTTACGATAAAAGTCATCCCAGGGCCAAGAAAAAACAGTAATTACAAAGCGTATTAAATTCATAAACAATGCTGGTCTCTAAATTTGAATTAGATTATCATTAATGTTTGAAAACGGGGCCTTATGCTTGGTAGTAGTTAATGAAAAGAAAAGAAAAAATTCTTACAGAAGATGAGTTGCTTCGAGACTCTCCAAATAATTATATGAATGGGAGTCAGCTCAAGTTTTTTAAAAACAGGTTAGAGTCATTAGCCAATGAGCTTCTGCAAAATGCTGATGAGACAACTGAGCATTTACGCAAAACGTCCCTCGTTCCAGATCCTGCTGACAGAGCAAGCATAGAAGAGGAGCACTCTCTTGAACTACGAACCAGAGATAGAGAGCGAAAACTTTTAAAAAAAATAAAAGAGGCAATTTTGAGAATCGATAAAAAAGAATATGGATATTGTTTGGAAACTGGAGAAGAAATTGGCTTGGAAAGACTATTAGCTAGGCCAACAGCTACACTCTCTTTAGAGGCTCAACAGAGAAGAGAAAAACGTCAAAAACAATTTGGAGATATCTAGAATTGGAAAACGCCAGTGAAAATTACTCTCAATACAATGGCGATAACTCCAAAATAACTGCAAAACGAAAAGCTACGGTTTTATCCCAGGCACTCCCTTATATTAAAAAATTTAATAATAAGGTTGTGGTTGTTAAACTTGGAGGTAGTGCTTTAACAGATAGAAATCTAATTTTGTCATTCGCTCATGATGTTACATGGCTAAATTCGGTAGGCATAAAAGTTTTAGTTGTTCATGGTGGCGGTCCCCACATAGAAAAACATTTGAAAAAATTAGGAATACCTGTGAATTTTTTTGAGGGGACCAGAATCACAGACTCGGAAACATTAGATGTTGTTGAAATGGTTTTGGCAGGTAATGTGAATAAAGAAGTAGTTGAGCTAATAAATCAATCTGGAGGGAAAGCTGTTGGTTTAACTTGCCAGGACGGTAATTTAATCAAAGCTAGAAAAAAGAAAGCTAAAAAAACTAAGGATAATGTTTCTATCGATTTTGGACTAGTTGGGGATGTTGAAAGCGTTAATACAGATTTATTGCTCACACTTATGAGTGATAATTTCGTACCAGTAGTTGCTCCTATTGCATCTGGTGAAAGAGGTGAAACGTACAACATAAATGCTGATGTAGTAGCTGGAAAATTAGCAGAATACCTAAAGGCAGAAAAGTTAATTCTCATGACTAATACAGTCGGAGTATTAGATGGAGGGGGCAATCTAATTCCAGAGATGAATGCTGTGACAATAAGAGATTTGATCGAAAAAAAAGCTATCAGTGAGGGGATGATACCAAAAGTTGAAGCTGCACTAAGAGCATCTGAGCTTGGTGTAGCAGCAGTTCACATAATTGACGGACGTGTTGAAAATAGTCTGCTTCTCGAGGTTTTAACTGACAGTGGAATCGGTACAATGATTCGGGCCTGATTGAGTGTATTTAAAAAAAACTAACTATAAATTTGTATGGTTGATTGATTTAGATGACACACTTTTCTTCTCAGGAGGGAAGGTTATGTCAACGATCAATTCCCGTATGACATCATTTATACAAAGTGAATTATCAATTAGTTACGAAGAAGCAAACAGATTGCGAGTGGAATATTGGAAAAGGTATGGTACTACAGCGAGAGGGATGCAAGAACGACACGGTGTTCCATTTCAACCATTTCTTAGTTTTTCCCATCACTTACCGTGTTTTGAACTTTATATTAAGTTTAAGCCTTACGTGGGCAAGATCTTGGGTAGTTTGATTGGTAGAAAATACATCGTAACTAATTCCCCTAAAAATTACGCTGTTGAAGTTTTGAAGAAAAACGGGTTGCTGAGATATTTTGATGAAGTCTGTGCTTTAGAGGGTATGTGGATACATAATCAATTGCGGTGCAAACCCGCAAAACTATTATGGCAACGCATATTAGACAAGACTGGGGCAAAAAAAACCCATCATATTTTGGTTGACGACACCTTGGCAAATTTAAGGACAGCAAAAAATATGGGTTTTAAAACAGTTTGGATGCGTGAACACTTTAACAAGGGGGAGGGACATACTGAACAAAGTTCTAATCGCCCACGGTATGTTGATTTTACCGTATTAACCATTAAAGAGCTTTTAAAAGTATCAGGAAAAATTTGTTAAATCATCTGCTTCTATTTAAATTTATTGATTTATGAACATACATTGCATTTGATATTTTTGGTCAGATTTATTCGATCAAAGTTTAATGAATGTGCATTGAACAAAAGTAATTTCCCTGTTGTTTGATTGATTTTCAATAATGTTTTGATCGCCTCTCCTGCTTGCAGCAAACCGACAGTACCTACTAGCGGACTAAAAACACCAAATGCACCGCATGGATCGTCTGTGAATTCTAGGTTCTCCTCGAATACACAGGAGTAACAAGCTGTATTTTGCTCTGACGAATTCACAACCATTAGTTGGCCTGACCAGCCTACAGCTGACCCTATAACGAGTGGCACCTTATTTTTTACGCAATGCTTATTAATTAGGTGACGAGTTTTAAACCGGTCTGTGCAATCTAAAACAATATTGCAGCCTAATATCAGTTTACTTAAGTTATTCTCGTCGGCTTTTTCCTCTATAGCATCTACATCTAATGCTGGAACAATTTTATTTAGTATTCTTTTGCCGACAATAACTTTAGGAACATTTAAATCAGTTTCACTAAACAATACCTGACGAGGAAGATTGCTGATATCAACCTTATCTGGGTCAACCCATCTTATGCTTTTTACCCCAGCGGTTGCTAAATACAAAGCTGCCGGACACCCTAATCCTCCTGCCCCAATAATCAGGATACGCGATTCTAGTAAGAGTCTAATTGAATCTTCATTAAACTCGTTTAGAAGTAGGTGTCTACTATTTCGTAAAAGTATATTCTCATCAACCATTCACTTTTTTTAAACCCGAAAGCTGGTTTCTACGAGAATTTTTCTGGTACGTCGTCTGTTTTAACAGGGAGCCCTCTTAGCAGGTTAATAGCCTGCTTTAGTTGAAAGTCTTTATCTGACCCAAATTCAATTGGTTCTTTCAAGGTCTTAGTCGAGTCGCTGGAATCGTCATTTCTTTTCTTAGCTTTCTCAGATTCTTTACTGGAGTCTAGATGCCTGGACAGATCTGCTTCTCGGACTCTATCCCGGTCAAAAACATCCCCTGACTCGGTTTCCTCAACCCAGAAGTCGGGCCTTATACCTTTTGCCTGAATTTTTTGTCCTAAGGGAGTGAAGTATCTGGCGGTAGTTAACTTTATTGCCGTGTTGTTAGTCAGCGGGAGTATAGTCTGCACCGAACCTTTACCGAAAGACTGGGTTCCGAGTACTTTAGCCCGCTTGTGATCTTGTAAAGCTCCAGCAACTATTTCGGATGCGGATGCAGACCCACCATTGATCAAAACCACCATGGGTAGATTTTTTGCTAACGGACTTAAAACTGTCAGAGGATCATTAGAGGTTCGAGCATAATCTTCAGGTCGGGCAAAAAATTCTTTAACTGAATCAGGCTGTCGGCCGTTTGTGTACACAACCTTAACACCTGATTTTAGGAATGCGGCTGATACTCCGACTGCAGCATTTAGTAATCCTCCCGGGTCGTTTCGCAAATCTAAAACAAGTCCTTTCAATTGCGTATTGTTAGTTCTAGCAGTCTCAACTAATTTATTGAAGTTCTTAACTACACCGCCAACTGTTTTTTCTTGAAACTGGGATATCCTCAGGAATCCTATATCTTTTTCAACGAGCTTTGACCTTACGCTTGTTACCTGAATAATATCCCTAATTATTTCAATGGTGATAGGGCTATTTTCTCCCTCTCTCAAAACGGTAAGCTTAATTTTAGTTTTGGGTTTACCCCTCATCAGCTTCACGGCATCCCCTAAACTCATGCCTTTAGTAGCCTTGTCGTCGATCTTAGTAATAAGGTCGCCTGCCTTTACACCCGCTCTGGCTGCCGGCGTGTCTTCGATGGGGGCAACTACTCTTATAAGACCATCCTGCGTTCCAACTTCTATACCCAACCCCCCAAACTCTCCTTGAGTTCCGACCTGTAGATCGCGAAACGCCTCTGCATCAAGATAACTCGAGTGGGGATCTAAGCCAGAAAGCATGCCACTGACCGCCCCTTTTATAAGATCACTATCATCTACACTATCGACGTAATTCGCTTTGATGGTACCAAATACACTGGCAAACTTTCGCAAATCGTCGATGGGCAAACCACTCGAGGGCTTGTCAGCGGATACGTCCAAACCGACACTAAGAATTAGCCCCGTAATGAGGCCCATTAGTATCAGAATAATAGGTTTAAAATTTACTCTGGTAACAGACATAGGTCCATAATTATATAGGTTTTATAAAATAGAGACAGCATTTTTTTTAGTTTGTTTCTTTTTATGTTAAAAAAGACCGTGAAACAACATGGAACGATTCGTCAAGTTGGAGCTTGATGGGAGTCGCTCTAGGGATGTTAACTTCTTCAATTTCTTCAGCAGAAATTTTTTCTAAATACATTAGTAAGGCTCTAATAGAATTTCCATGAGCAGAGATGATAATTCGTTTGCCCAACTTCAGATCTTGCAAGATCTCAGTGTCCCAATATTTTTTTACTCTGGAGAGGGTCTCTCTCAAACTTTCGCTTGTTGGAATTAAGTTTTTTTCGATATCTGCATACCTTTGATCCAAGCCATTCCAGTTGGGATTAGAGTCCCCTATCGGGTCGGGTTTGTAATCGTAAGACTTCCTCCATTGTTTTACAGTCGGAGTTCCGTGCTTTTTTTCCATTTCTATCTTATTTAAACCCGTCAGTTGACCATAATGCCTTTCATTCAGTCGCCAATTTTTTTTCACTGGAATCCATTCTTGATCCAGCTCCTCTAGGGCTATCCATAGGGTTTTTATCGCCCTTCTGAGAAGAGAGCAATGCGCTATATCAAATCGCATTTTCATTTGCCTTAACAATTGACCAGCTTTCCTCGCCTCTAGCTTTCCTATTTCAGTAAGGTCTGCATCTTCCCAACCGGTAAATAGGTTTTTTTCATTCCAAACGCTTTGGCCATGCCTCATGATTATTACACTGCGGTTATCTAAGGTTTTGTAAAATGAATTCACTGTATTTTGTATCACAGACACACAACTTTTGAGTTTATAATAACAGATTCACTCGGCGGAGCATTTTTTGGATTTTTTTTTTGAGAATATTCTTTTAATAAGCATTGCGTTCATAAGTGGAAGTCTTCTTGTTTGGCCATTGTTAACAAAAAACATTGGTGTAAAAAGACTGGGTACAGCAGAAGCGACAACTATGTTAAATAGGCAAAATGGCATTTTAATTGATTTGCGAGAGGATGACGATCTTTCGGGTGGCATTGTACCTCAAGCTGAGCGAATCCCGTCCTCTATTTTGCTAGAAAAAAGAGAGGAATTTCATAAATACAAAAAGAAGTTTCAGGATAAAAAAAATCAAAATAAACCAGTTATTTTGATGGGGAATAAGGCAAGTGCGGTGTCGGTTGTTGGAAAATTACTTAAGGACAATGGTTTTGATGAAGTGTTTTGTCTTGATGGTGGAATTGAAAGCTGGATTGACGCAGGACTTCCGGTTCGTTCCACCGAGAAGTAAATTTTTTCAATCGATGACGGACTTTGAAGAAAGTTGCAAATAAAGGACAAAGGAAGGAATTAAGTTATGGCAGACGAGAACGCCTCAAAATCAGAAAACGGGGCAAATGCCCCTTCGTTTAATTTACAGAGAGTTTATCTAAAAGATCTCTCCGTGGAGATTCCTCATGCTCCCGGGATCTTCTTGGACAATACCCCCCCCAAACTCGAATTCCAAGTAGATTCTAAGGAGCAGGAATTAGATAACGGTATGGTTGAGGTGAGCGTAAAGTGCTCAGTAAATTGTCGAGTGGGGGAAAAAGTTGGATTTCTTATTGAAGGAGAAGAGGCAGGCATTTTTGAAATAAAAAATGTTGAAGACTCACAAAGAAAGCTTTTAAAAGGTATCACCTGCCCCAACATAGTCTATCCATATTTGAGGGCAAACATTGCAGACGCCCTGCAAAGGGCAAGTTTTCCACCGGTACATCTTACTGAGATTAACTGGGAGCTTTTTTATCAGGAAAAACTAAAAAAGAGTAATGAGAATGTAACTAATTAGAACAATCTAACGGAGTAACTCTCAGTGAAAGATTAATGGCCGAAATGAAAGCTGCTCTTTTGGTTTTGGGTGCCGGGGCTTGGGGAACTGCCATCGGCTCACGACTTGCCAGTGGCTCTGGTGCAACTGTGAAGCTCTGGAGCAGATCTAAGAAGTTGGCTGAGCTTATCAATGAAACAGGGATTAATCAAGACTATCTACCAGGAATACAGTTATCTGAAAATTTAACTTCCTCCTCAAATCTCGCAGAGCTCATCAGTTGGTTAAAGAATGAACCAGAGGATACAATAAAGTGTCTACTTCTTGCTACACCCTCCAAAGCGTTTTATCAAATATGTTCAAAACTTCAACGGTTTAATCTACAAAATCTAATTTTCGTTTCTCTGTGTAAAGGAGTTGTTTTTTTTGAGGGAAAAAATTATTTTCCTTCGGAAATCATCAAGCGATACTTTCCAGAGAATCATATTTGCATTCTTTCTGGCCCAAGTTTTGCGAATGAAGTCGCACGAGGCCTGCCTTTCGCAATCTCATGCTCGAGTGATGATCTAAATTTAGCACGAAAATTAGCGATAGTTTTGAACAGTGAAGGGATGCGAGTTTATGCAATTTCAGACAATATAGGAGTTGAAGTATCTGGAGCGATGAAAAATGTTCTCGCTATAGCATCAGGAGTTTCTGACGGTTTGAGCTTGGGGCTTAATGCACGAGCATCTTTAATCACTCGAGGAATGGCCGAAACGGTAAGATTGGGTGTTGCGTTAGGGGCTGAGAAAGATACCTTTTTAGGTCTAGCGGGTGCGGGGGATTTGTTTCTAACCACTACAGGAGAGTTGTCGAGAAATCGGAAAGTTGGAAAGGAGATAGCTGCGGGAGGTAATTTGGAGGAAATCTTATTAAATTTGGGCCAAGTCGCAGAGGGTGTTTCGAATGCGCCAAAACTTTTTTCCCTCGGAAGATCATTAAATGTCTCTCTTCCGATAACACGAGAGGTCTGCCTTTTGCTAGATAAGAAAAAAGATGCCAGGGATGCACTTAACTCGCTTCTCAAAAGAGAGCCTTCAGATGAATGAAATGTTATTTTTTGATCTTTTGGTTTTATGTTTTTAGAAACTGGCTCAAGTCCTACGGCCCCCTATTTTCTTCGAAAAGATAAATTCTTTTTTTCAAAAGAAAATCCGGTATACAGGGAACAAAAGGCTTTTCTAGAGACGCATATTTCAGATCTGTGTTTCAAACGGAGAAGGCTTTTAAGCTTAACAAGTATCTCGAAACAGATTGCTAATACAAAATTATCAAAGAAATTTAAAGAGTCCTATAACCTTGGACTGGTTTCAAAAACAAATCAGGATAAGCTTAAAAATACTTACCGTGCAACGGAGGAAAATATAAATGTTGTTCAAAGGCTTAATTCTGTGCTGTTCGCCAAAAGCTTACATAAACAGGCTGTTCATTTAAGCCCTGATAAAAAGATACCGTTTGACACAGGTTTTTTTTCTTGTGTTCTAGCGTTGCCTCTACTTCCTATCGAGGACAAGGAATTTTTTTTTAGAGAGGTTTTAAGGGTTTTAAGTGAAGATGGGTTGTTTGCATTTACTTCGTTAGGTCCGGGGACTTTACGAAACTTTTATGAAAAGTTATCAGATCTGGGAAATGGCTCAAACTGTGAAGCGCTTGTTGATAAACATGATTTGGGTGATTTTCTCATTAAGTTAGGTTTCGAAAGTCCAATTTTAGTTTCATCCGATATTGTTTTGAAATATTCTAACCCTATTAGAGCCTATGAAGAGATGAGGAAATTTTTGTATTTGTCGCCGGCATTTAAGAATAATTGTGGGGCAAAAGGACGAATTTTAAAAAATACTGTTCTACAGTCAATTGAACAGTGCAAAGACAAAAGCGGAAGGATAGCGTTAAATATTGAACTGATAGCTGGTCATGCATGGAAAGGGAACAAACGTGGTCGCGATATAGTCAATGAAGGAATTTCTCCCATTTTTTTTAAGACTGATTGAAGAATATTAAGTGTCGTAATACTGGATTTGTAAGCTGAGTGTCATTGAATATCCGTAAAAGGAGTATTGGAATCAAGGGTTATCCCTATTGTTAATAGGGCACAACGTTAGCACACTATCCAAATAGCGAATTCCCGACTAGGAAAGAATGGTCGTACGTATGGTACAATTTCAAGGTAAGTTATTTTGGCTTGGACGTTAAAAAAAAACTGTGTTCTCTCTCCCCTACAATTCGGGATGTGTTTAGGATTCGCAGGAAGTGTTTCGTTAATGATTGGTCTGGCCTGGGCTAGCATGGGTTTTTGGCTTGTTTTTTTGTTTGTCTTAGTTGAGTGTGCTGTCTTGTTAATAGCTTTTTTTTGTTATGCGTCACATGCGGCTGATTTTGAAAAGGTTGTCTTGACCGAGAAGGAAATATTGTTCGAGTTTGAGACGGCCGGCAAAAGAGAAATTCAAAAGTTGCCTCGATTTCAGGTAAGAGCCAGGATGACGGAGACGGGTAAAGGGAGTTTGGTAGAGTTCAGCTGGGGAGCAAAAGCTGTTAAGGTTGGAAAGTTAGTTGATCTGAAGAGCAGGGAAAAATTTTTTGGTGAAATAAAGGGCTACATATGTTGACTGCGAGAAGAATTGTTTTAAAAGCTTCAAATTTTTTTACGGGATTCGTTGGGGCGACTTTCGCCTTATTGGTTTTTTCGTTACCAGCATTTGCAAACGATTTGAATACCAGGTACAACCTACGCGAGCCGGTAACGGCATTAGCCAGAGACTTGTACTTTATGCACTACGTTTTGCTTGCTGTTTGTTTAGTGATATTTGTTGGCGTTTTTGGTGTAATGTTTTACTCAATGTACGCCCACCGCAAGTCAAAGGGATATAAGCCCGCTGACTTTTCTGACAACCATACTGTGGAAGTTCTTTGGACTGTCATTCCGTTTTTAATTGTTGTTGGAATTGGCGTTTATGCGACTCCGGCTGTAATGGCTCAAAAAGATACCTCTAACGCTGACCTTACAATCAAAGTCACCGGGTATCAGTGGAAATGGGGATATGAGTATTTAAAAGGGGAAGGGGAAGGGATCAAATTTTTATCAACACTTACTACCCCCTACGAGCAAAGAATAAATGCTGCTCCTAAAACTAACAATTATTTATTGGAAGTAGATAACCCTCTCGTAGTTCCAGTAAATAAAAAGGTCAGAGTCGTCATAACTGCAAATGATGTTATTCATGCATGGTCCGTCCCTGCGTTGGGCGTGAAACAAGATTCTATACCTGGTTTTGTTCGGGATTCATGGTTTAAGGCTGAGAAGACTGGATCTTATGTTGGTCAATGCTCCGAACTTTGCGGAAAAGATCATGCATTTATGCCCATCGAAGTTAAGGTTGTGTCAGATGAGGAGTATTCTGAGTGGGTTGGAATGCAGTTAGCTGGTGAGACCAAAAAAGTATCAAGTAGCTCTGCAGCGCCAGAGAATGCAGATGTTTTATCGAAAACCGATGTCGCGACTGCTAAGCCCGCGACCATTTCAATGAGTAGTCAGGAGGAAGTCAAATGAGCGCAGTTTTAGGACCACAAGATCATGCCGATCAACATGACTCGCATGATCATCATCCCACAGGTTGGAGACGTTGGTTATTCGCAACTAACCATAAGGACATTGGTACGATGTATCTGTGGTTTAGTTTTAGTATGTTACTTCTTGGCGGGGTGCTTGCACTAGGAATTAGAACTGAGTTGTTCCAACCAGGGTTACAGTACGTCCAACCTGAGTTATTCAACCAACTAACTACTATGCACGGATTGATTATGGTTTTTGGGGCTATAATGCCTGCATTTGTAGGGTTTGCGAATTGGTTGGTTCCTTTGCAAATAGGTGCTCCTGATATGGCTTTTGCACGAATGAACAACCTAAGTTTTTGGCTTGTAATTCCCGCAGCCTTACTGTTGCTTGCGTCATTTTTTGTTCCAGGAGGCGCTACTGCAGCTGGATGGACCCTTTATGCGCCATTATCTATTCAAATGGGTATGGGGATGGATCTAGCCATCTTTGCCGTTCATATCCTGGGTGCCTCTTCTATTATGGGCAGTATCAATATAGTTACAACCATTTTAAATATGAGAGCTCCGGGCATGACTCTAATGAAAATGCCTTTATTTGTTTGGACATGGTTAATAACTGCGTACCTTTTAATCGCTGTTATGCCAGTATTAGCCGGGGCCATCACGATGATTCTCACGGATAGGCATTTTGGAACAGCGTTTTTTAATGCAGCTGGAGGTGGTGACCCAGTAATGTACCAACATATATTCTGGTTTTTTGGGCACCCTGAAGTGTACATCATGATTCTTCCAGCATTCGGGATTGTCTCCGAAATCATCCCAACTTTTTCACGGAAAAAGCTCTTCGGGTATAGTTCAATGGTCTATGCAACAGCATCGATAGCGATATTATCTTTTGTTGTTTGGGCCCACCATATGTTTACTACTGGCATGCCTCTGACTGGGCAGCTTTTCTACATGTACGCAACGATGTTGATAGCTGTGCCTACTGGAGTGAAAATCTTCAACTGGTTAGCCACCATGTGGCGTGGCGCTATGACTTTTGAAACACCTATGTTGTTTTCGATTGGTTTTATTGTTGTATTTACCATTGGCGGGTTGACGGGAATCATACTCTCAGTTGCACCGCTAGATATTCAGTTACACGATACTTATTACGTTGTTGCACATTTCCACTACGTGTTGGTAGCCGGCTCACTGTTTGCTCTGTTTGCTGGAGTTTATTACTGGTTACCTAAATGGACTGGACATATGTATGACGAGGGACTAGGTAAGTTACACTTTTGGCTATCGATGATATTCTTTAACGTAACTTTCTTTCCTATGCACTTCTTAGGTTTAGCAGGAATGCCTAGACGTTACGCCGATTATCCTATGCAGTTTGCAGACTTTAACCTTGTAGCATCCATCGGTGCCTTTGGATTCGGATTCGCTCAATTAGTATTTTTATACTGCATTATTAAGTGCATTAACGGCGGTGAGAAAGCTAAGGATAATCCATGGGATGCCGATGACGGGTTGGAGTGGACTGTTCCCTCACCAGCTCCATTTCACACATTTGAAACCCCACCAACTGTAAAGTAGGTAATTCAATTGAGTTTTTAAAATATGGATAAGGACACTACTAGTAAAAATCACAAAAGAGGCGGGACTAACCTAAGGGTTGGTCTCACTCTGGCCTCCGTAGCTTTTGTTTTTTTTATTGGCGTAATTGCTAAATATGTGTTGATGCCATCATAACTATGCAAAGCCAAAAAAAAATCAACAAACTAACATCCTTTAAGCTGGTTGTTTTGACGTTTCTAATGTTTGGGTTTGGATTCAGCCTTATTCCTTTTTATGACGCTATATGTGAAGCGACTGGAATAAATATTCTGGCTGCGAAAGAGAAATCAGATGTTAAGGTTGAAGAGATTGACGCTAAAGGGGTTGATTACGCGAGACAAGTGACCATAGAGTTTGACTCCAATACGCATGGTCCCTGGACCTTTGAGGCCGAAAAATCATCCGTGATAGTTCATCCAGGAGAACTTGTGGTTGTTGAGTTTGAAGTTACCAACCCATCTATGATGAAGTCCTCTGGACAGGCTATCCCAAGCTATGCTCCATTGAAAGCGGGCGCTTATCTAAAGAAGTTAGAATGCTTTTGCTTTGAGCAACAAGATTTAAAAGCTGGAGAAACAAGGATCTTTCCCGTGGCTTTTGTTATTGATAGGGAGATACCAGAAGATATAACAAACATAACTATGAGTTATACATTTTTTGAACTTCTTTCAAATAATCATTATTATGAACATATACAGCGTGTCTCGAACAATGTACTCGCTCCTGATCGAGGTGACTTAAGAGTAAGAGTACAAGAAGCAGATCACATATTGAATGAGTCGTAAATTTTAGAGAAAAAATGAGGAAATTATCATGTCAACTGCTGTGAAAGATTCATCCTACTTTATTCCTGCCCCATCCAAGTGGCCTGCGGTTGGTTCCGTATCGATGATACTTACGCTTTTTGGGGCTGCAGGGCTCGTGAATGCTGTGCCTAATTCCCACTTTGTTCTCATTGCTGGGTTAATTGTTTTGGTTTACATGTTTTTTGGTTGGTTTGGTCAAGTTGCAAGCGAGTCAGAAAAGGGTGAGTACGGAGCAAAGGTAGATTTGAGCTTCAGATGGTCCATGGGTTGGTTTATTTTTAGCGAAGTGATGTTTTTTGCTGCATTTTTTGGAGCGCTGTTTTACGCTAGAATTATATCAATGCCCTGGCTGGGAGACCTCGATCACCAGTCTTTTCTTTGGCCAGATTTTAGCGCTCAATGGCCTAACACTGGTCCAATGAGTGGTGCCTTTGAGCCGTTTCAGACTATGGGTCCCCTTTGGATTCCCACCATTAATACAGCTTTACTTCTTTCCTCAGGAGTTACCTTAACGATCGCACATCACTATCTGCGTGAAAATAGTAGGGGCAATTGTCTTTTGTGGCTTGGTCTCACTATGGGGTTGGGTTTTGTATTTGTAGGGTTCCAGGCTTATGAATATATGCATGCTTATGCCGATCTCAATCTCAAGCTCACTAGCGGTATTTATGGGTCTACGTTTTTCTTATTGACAGGATTTCATGGGTTCCATGTTTGCGTCGGAGCTATAATGCTCTCAGTAGTATGGGCACGCCTCGCTAGAGGACATTTTTCTTCGGAAAAACACTTTGCATTTGAGGGGGCAGCCTGGTACTGGCACTTTGTTGATGTGGTTTGGTTGGGTCTATACGTTCTGGTTTATTGGACTTAGCTATGGAGCAGCAAGGCGCAAATTGCGTTTACTGATTAGTTAAAGATACACCGGTGGGATCTATAAATCCGGCAAAGTGTGCTATTAAAATCATACAAAAAAGTAGAACAGAAAATAAAACACGCAACGCCAGGGCTTTTAATAGGTTTTTTGAACTACCTTTACTGCTGACTAGATTGAATAGCGCTTTACCCATGTTGTAGATAATCAGACCAAAAGCTATAAGGATTAATATCTTTACCATTTATAAAATAGATTAAGTGAACATCAATAATTTCAATTCTAAAAGCCTAGTATTCTACATCTTATCTGCCCTTTGTTTCACTTTGGCATATTGGCAGATAACGAGGGCCCAATTTAAAGCGGATATGTATAAAATCCATTCGAATCAAAACGGCACGTTTCCTATAACTTTAAGCTCCAATGATTATGATAGCTTATCTAAAGAAAAAGTTGAGACTTTAAAACTTAACACGGTGAATTTGTATGGAGTCTGGGTGCCAAATTCGACGATATACATCGACAATAGACAAAGCGATGGCATCCCGGGCGTGCATGTAATTTCTGCTTTTACTTTTAAAGATTCGGATTACTTCATCTGGGTTAATCGTGGATGGGCAAAGAAAGCGCCAGGTGAAATTTCAAATTATAGGGAGTTTGTAAAAGGCACCCTTTATTTACCCACTAGCATATCTACTTCCCTTGTGAGTGGGAGAATAGAGACTGATTTGATGCAAAGAATTGAGCTTTCAAATAATGAAGACATTATGAAAAATGGTTTTCTCTGGCAAAATTTAACCTGGGACCGATTAAATACTTTTGCTGAAGAAACGAAATCACTTTCGAGTAAAACAGCTCTTCCTTTTATTTTATGGCGAAATAATATCCCATCTGACTCGGGGTTAAAAAAGGCAGAAATCCAACTAAAGGCTGACGAAAAATTTAAACATTTGGGATATGCTGTACAATGGGTTTTTTTTGGCCTACTTTCCATTGGTTTGGCCGTAATGATACGTAGGAAAAACATAAATGTTAAGAAACCAAACTAAGAAGAATTTAATCTTTTGGTTGATAGTATCCGTTTGCGCTGCTCCAGTCGTTCTTGCTACGCTCACGTATTATTTCTTCAAACCCTCTAAACTGTTAAATTATGGAGAGTTGATAGAACCCCCTATTGCATTCGATACTTTTACAATAGAGGAGATTAGTCGTCCGATCACAGAAAGCGCGCTGATTGATACAAGCGCGTCGATTGACTCTGTTACTAGTTTGGAAGCTCTCAAAGGTCGATGGATTCTTGCTTATATAGCGCAAGGGGATAAATGTGCTGAGGAGTGCAGAGATAATCTTTATTTAACGAGACAGGTAAGGCTCATGACTGGCAAAAATAGGTTCAGGGTAGAACGAATGTGGATTACTTTTCAGGAAAACTCGTTGATACCTGATTCAAATAGAGGAGAGTTTGATGGTCTTTGGACATTTAAAACTGATATTAATCAGACACCTTTTAATGCTGAGCCTACGTTCTTTGTCGGACTTTGGATTGTAGACCCTTTGGGTCGCTTGATCATGAAATACCCATTTGGTGCCGATCCAAAAAAAGTGTATAAGGATCTTTCTAGGCTATTGAAAGCATCTAGGATTGGGTAGGTGATATGGCGTCAGTAATAAATTTGTCAAGTAGAGGTTTCTTTCAATTTTTGAATTTAACGAAACCTAGAGTAAATATGCTGATAGTGTTCTGTGCGATGATTGGCATGTTTATGGCATGGAATACTGAAGCTTCTCAACCATTTTCGTTACAGCTTTTTTTCTGGGCTACACTTGGGATAGCGATGCTTTCTGCTGCGGCTGCTGTAGTTAATTGTCTCATTGAAAAACAAATTGATGCAAAAATGGCAAGAACAGCTTGGCGTCCGCTGCCTTCTGGAAATTTATCAACAAACCAAACGTTGATTTTTGCCATTTTACTGGGTGCTTTTGGATTCATTTTACTAATCACTTTTGTTAACAGCATTACAGCATATCTGACCTTAGCCACATTTGCTGGTTATGCATTTTTATACACTGTAGTTCTAAAGCCACTGACCCCCCAAAATATCGTCATTGGAGGGGCTTCTGGAGCCATGCCTCCAGTTTTAGGATGGGCTGCTGTTAATGGAAGTGTTAGCCCAGAAGCGTGGCTTCTATTTCTAATCATTTTTGTATGGACACCTCCTCATTTCTGGGCCCTTGCTCTTTATAGGGTGGATGATTATAAGCGGACAGGTTTGCCAATGCTCCCAGTCACTCATGGATCCAAATTCACTCGGTTACAAATTTTATTGTATGCATCTTTGTTATTACCGGTGGCTATATCGCCTGTCTTGGTTGGGATGAGCGGCTATTTTTACTTAGCCGTATCATTTGCTGCGACTCTCTATTTTATTATCCTTTGTTGGAAACTTTATATTGAGTATTCAGAAAGGGCCGCAAGATATGTATTTCGTTATTCAATCTATTATCTCACTTTAGTGTTTTCTGGGCTCATCATTGACAAGCTGGTAATGCAGGTTTTTGGCTAGCTAAATAAAATTTAATTCAATTCACACTTAGCTCTTCTTTTAGTTTTTTAAACGCAGCAGTCTCTATCTGCCGAACCCTCTCTGCTGATACATTTAACTCATCGGCAAGTTCTTTCAATGTTTTGGGTTTTGCACCTTCTTCTAGCTTAAGCCACCTTGCCTCTATAATTCGTTTGCTTCGATCATCCAATTCCTTTAACGCTTCAGCAATAGTATTTTTGATCTTAAACTGCTCCTGATCGTTTGATAGGATTTCATAAGGGTCTGCTCCGTTTGCCTTAAGACTTTGTGATAGTCCGTTTTCTTCCTGATAATCGATCGATGAATCTGAGTAAGAAAGACGTATATTCATTTCTTCTACATCATTATTCTTTACTTTTAGAGCTTCAGCAATTTTTTCTACATCATCTTCCGTGAGTGAATCAGAACAATTTAGCTTTCTTTTTAAAGATCGTAAGTTAAAAAAAAGTTTCCTTTGTGCTTTTGTAGTAGCGACCTTTACAATCTTCCAATTACGTAGAATAAATTCGTGAATTTCTGCCTTGATCCAGTGGATTGCAAATGAGAACAGCCTTGCCCCATTAGCAGGATCAAACCTTCTCACAGCCTTCATCAACCCAACATTTCCCTCCTGAATGATGTCAGCTTGAGGAAGACCATAGCTTAAATATTGTCTCGAGACAGAGACAACTACCCTAAGGTGTGCTAAAACCAGTTTTTGAGCTGATTCAAGATCACCTTTTTGAAAGAGGTCCTCTGCAAGCTGCTTTTCCTCTTCTTTACTTAGCATTGGCATTTGATAAACGGCAGCTATGTACCCATTAAGATCTCGACTGGGGCATAAATTAGCAATAGTAAGACTATTCATCAAGCTTTTCCTTAACTTTTTTTTAGCACTCTGATACTACGAGTGCTAATTATAAACTAAGTTCACTGTGGATGGCAAAAAAAAAGCAAATCCAATCCAATTTAATGTATGTTAAAGGTGCACTTTTTAACGAATATATGAATTTTAAATTTCCAGTAGTCATAATAGATGAAGACTTCCGTTCTGAAAACACGTCAGGGTTTGGTGTGCGTGCTTTAGCGGAAGCTCTTGAAAATGAGGGGATGGAAGTCCTAGGGTTAACTAGTTTTGGCGATTTAACTCAGTTTGCCCAACAGCAGTCCCGAGCGTCAGCGTTCATTTTGTCGATAGATGACGAAGAGTTCGGCGATGGATCTGCAGAGGAGATGGAGGCCGCTTTGAAGAGTATCAGGGCTTTTATCTCAGCGATAAGATTTCGAAACAATGAAATACCAATATATCTATACGGTGAGACTCGAACTTCTAAACATATACCAAATGACGTTTTAAGAGAGATGCATGGATTTATTCATATGTTTGAAGATACACCCGAGTTTGTTGCGCGGCATATAATTCGAGAGGCTCGTTCGTACATGGATTCTCTACCTCCTCCATTTTTCAGAGCCCTTGTAAATTATGCGCAAGATGGTTCATATTCATGGCATTGTCCCGGACACTCTGGTGGTGTTGCTTTCCTAAAATCACCAGTTGGTCAGATGTTTCATCAATTCTTTGGTGAAAATATGCTGCGGGCAGACGTTTGTAATGCAGTGGATGAAATAGGTCAATTACTGGACCATACAGGCCCTGTTGCCGCCTCTGAATTGAATGCAGCTCGTATATTTAATGCCGATCATAGTTATTTCGTAACTAACGGAACATCAACATCAAATAAGATAGTCTGGCAAGCGACAGTGGCCCCAGGAGATATTGTAGTCGTTGATAGGAACTGTCATAAAAGTGTT
>JAOINQ010000012.1 GCA_028139685.1 Betaproteobacteria bacterium | reverse complement strand
TTTACTGGTCTCAGCAGAGATGGGACCAACATTATGAAAAAGCATATAACAAACATTAGTGATGGAAAATCCGAAGCTTTACTAAACGACGTTTCAAAAATCTCACAACGTGCATTGGAGCTTTTTAAGCTCGAAGAAGATATTGATAAACTAGGGAATCTGCTTAATGACAATTGGGCACTCAAGCGGAATTTTACATCAATGGTATCGACTCAAACTTTCAACCAAATATATGAAATTGCTGTAAAAAATGGAGCGCTGGGAGGGAAGTTGATGGGAGCAGGAGGAGGAGGTTTTTTTTACTTTCTTGCGCCACCACAAAAACATGCAAAGATAAAGGCAGCTTTGCACCAAGTAAAAATCTGGGTTCCGTTCAATTTTTCAAATAATGGTTCAATGCTTCTAAACAGGACATCAATTGGCGAGATTTAATCAGTCATCGAAAGTTTACGTTTCTCTTTTCTTGATAACGCAATCTATTTTTGGCAAAAACTGAAAGGAAAAGATATGGATCCTATGGCAAGAGGCGGTGCAAGGCGCTATCTAGATACTACTCCACCGGAAGAACACCGCCCACAGTTTGGGGAAGTAAATTTAAACCAACTTAGTCTTACAGGATTAGCCGATTTATATGGTTCAGATAAGGGAACTATAAAACACAACTACGCAGTTGTTTATGAACGTATTGTTCACCAGTTGCTTAACGGAAAAAATAGACTCAGTAGTAAAATAAATATTGGGGAAGTCGGCGTTGCTTGTGGAGCTTCACTCAGAATGTGGGGAAATTACCTTCCTAACGCAAAAATTTTTGGATTTGACGTTAGGGCTGACTGTAGTAAACTTTGCAGCGATCTTGAGAACGTATCAATAATTATTGAAGATGCTACGAAATTAAAGAATAAGAACCAATACGAATCATTTTTTGATCTCTTTGTGGACGATGGTTCGCATATCTCTGAGGACATCGTAGCAACTTTCGAATCTTGTTGGGCATGGATTAAACCTTCTGGTTATTACATTATTGAAGACCTTTCGTGTACTTATAAGGACGAATACACTCAAGCATTTATAAAAACCTTTGGTAGAGAAGTAAAAAATAAGCGCGAGACATTTCTACTTTTGGTTGATGCGTTAATGAAACATTGTGATACCAAAAAAGGGAGTATCAAATCAATGGAATATCATCCACAGCTTTTAATTATAAAAAAAAATTAAAGGTCATTCCCAATCAATAGATTTTAAAACTCTAAATTTATCTTTATAAAAAGTACTAAGCTCTGCGATTAGCTGGAAAATAGATTCTTTTAGGGTGTTCACATGTTAACTGGCACATTTTGTTGCCTAGTAAGCTTAATAATGTTGGTTGGCACAATTAGGGCAAGATTTCCTATCTCATCACCGTTATCTACCGGTGGCTCAATAAGCATTGTACCTCTAAAAACATTTCTTAACATTATTGCGTTAACAACTCCCTTCTCAACGCCTTCAAAATCATCCAAAACAAAAACACAATTTGGACTCATCACTTGACTAAATAGTTTACAGTCCTCAGGAGAAATTCTCCCGTCAATAAAGATTAAGTCTAGTTTCTTTCCTTCGCTATGAATTTTTTTTAACAGATCTGTAGAGGAAGTATTACCAAAATATTTTATGCGATCAATTATTTCTCCCCTACTCCCCTCAAACATATCATTTTTATAGTCAGAGAAATTTAGGCAATCGTAGGAACCATCACACGTATAAAGCTCCGAAATGGATGCCCGACCACCAAATAACAAGGCCAAAGCGGACCTTCCAATATAGGTTCCGATCTCCAACACTGTTTTCGGTGAAAAATATTTTGCGATAAGCCATAAATAAACCCCATTACCCACCGAGACAGAACCAGCCTCCGTGGGAAACATGTCAACTTTCGCGGCCGATAATTCCGAAATAAGATTTACATCACGCTGCGCTTCACTTTTACAAGCCGATGAATTTATTGCGGACCAGAAACATCTCGCAACCGCCTTTTCTGACAAATATAGTTTACTCATTTTTCGTTATCCTGTAGCATCCATCCTGTGTTTTTACAAAATCAATAGCGTTATTCTTAAAATTTAATTCTAGCTCATCTTCTAAATCCCAATGGAACTGAGGAGTGACGCCATCGTACCACTGAAAAATCTGCCATTCTCTCGATTTCTTAACACCCATAAAAAGACTTTTTGATAAATTGTTTGCATAAAACTCGTCAACCTCTCGCCATGTATCTAGAAAGTCAGAGGTTGATTCAAGTAAATCATGGCTAGAATTTTGGTCCAAATTTTTAGAAAATTGGTTAAAATTTTGTCTTGCCTGATATGCTTTTGAATAAATAAAAATCAAAATCGTACCCCCTGGCTTTGTCACTCGAATAAGCTCATTCAATCCTTGCATCGGTTTATCCATATGATGCAAAACCCCCCAGCAAATCGTCACATCTCCAATCTCATCTTTAAGCGGTAGATTTGTACCGGACGCCTGCACCAAAGTGATATTTTTTGTCTCTAAATAGTCTGGAAAAGCATAAACTGAATCGGATAGATCGAGTCCGATATAATCTTTGGCAAGGGGTGCCACTAATCTTCCTATTCTTCCATTGCCGCATCCCACGTCAACAATACTTTTCCCCGAAAAAAAATTTTTTGGCAATAGAAATCGTCCGAAAATATGTCCGTGTAACATGGATTCTTTCCCAACGAAACCATCTATCTCCGTCCATTCGAAACCAAAGGATTCCACATAGCTCTTATCCTCTAACTCAGAATCTACTAAGATGCCTGGTTTATGCGAAGAAGATTTTACTTTCCTGCGAAAATAGTTATCCTTCATAATTTACTTCAATCCTTTCACCATCCTTGTTTAATAATATATTTCTTAACGAACGTTCTCCTGTTTTAGATAAGGCCGCAAAACAAACCGGGCTATGTTTATTTGCAATACATAGTCTTCTGCCAGAAAGATCAATGCTAGACACTTGTTCCGAACCAATCATCTCAAGTGAGTCAAAACTCGCACTACCTGAAAATACAAATTTTGCAAACGGAAACTTTTTATCCTCAACCAAAATTTCATATTTCCCAGCAATTTGATCTTCTACCTCGATTTTCACCCCCTCTCTCCTTAGAATATAAGAGAAAGCTTTTGAAAGGTACCCGCAGATATCATCATGCATATCAAAGAGGAATGGTTCGGTGAAGAATCTATACGCTGGTGAGTACGATAATATGCCGCTAGTAATTTCTGTGTCGTTCCATCCAAAAACTTTTGCCTGTAACTCGGAGCCGTCAATCAAAAATAAATCTGAATTGTCATCAGACTTTTGTAACCCCTTCCTTACAGGAACATCTTTTGTTTTGGTTACAAAATCATTGCCCAGAAGAAGAACAGTTTCCTGCCATGGAAAACCTTTAGGGATTTTTGTTACAAACATATTACCCTTCCTTACGATCGGGAAATTAAGCGGCTTTCTAAGAATATCGAATAATGTAAAGTCTTTCGCATAACATGAAGTTATAAAAGTTCCTACAGTGATAAAAAAAAACTTTTCAATATTATTTTTATAACTCAATTTATATACCCCCATTGCGAAAGACTATGTACGAGGCTATCAATCCATCCTTTTCGATTTCCCTTAAGGTGTAAAACACAACACCTTTGCCTTAATTCTCTATTTACCTCACCCTGACCTATCTGCGAAAGATTATATTTACTACAAGGAAGAAAAACAATTTTCGTCTCATAGTCTGTTTTGATTGCAGACGTCGCATAAAACTGATGCCCACCAGCAGCTGCATTAATGGCTAATTGCCCGCCTCTCCATCTTCTTATATTTGTATAAATTTTTGCGATCTCGGAACTTTCCTCTGCAGCTAAGTATGAAGCTAGATAACTATCAAAAAACTTTTTCACATTGACCATATTTTTACAGTTAGCGAAAATTACGCCTTCATTAATAGCCATCTGACCAACAACGTGTCTATGCGTCAATCCCACATCAAAGTCTTCAAAAAAGAGTGATTGGACCGGCCTGATTAAAAATGCATCGATATCTAAAAAGATTGTTGGACATTTGAATAACTCAGAATTTACATAAGCCGCCATTGTTAGAACTCTTTCAAACATAGGCTCTTCACCATTAACATCCAACCTTATAACCGTGACTTTTTCGTCCTTCGGCAAATCCTTAAAAGATTCAAAATCAGTAAAAATTATGATGTTCGCGTCAGGCTGTGACCAGCGAGCAATCTTGATATTCAATTTGAGCAACGAATCATAATCTATAGAACTATGATCTCCTCCTTTAATATCCGGTGTTTGAATTTTTGACGCATGACTCGGTACTTTGACATGAAATATAACAATATTCAATGAAGCAAAGCCTAAACTCTCTTTAAAGCTCCTGCCTCTTTTCTTGACAATATCCGTATATTTTTTAGAAAGGGAAGTTCTTCTACACTTCTTTGCAGCATCTATCCCATCCCTTACAAGCTGAAAAGTTTCCTCAGTCCACATACGTTACTTTCAAGGACTCTAACCATTCCCCTAAAACAATCGTAGCCCACAATGCGTTCATGTTGTTTCCTGCATAAGGTGCCAATTTTTTCCCGAAATCTACTACCTTACAGTTAACGATAGGATTTACATCTAACTTTTTCAGTGCCATGCCTGCTCTGTGTATTAATTGATCTTTACTCATATTTAAAAACTCCGCCGGCATTCCAAAACCTTTCTTGGGCAAATTAGCAACATGCTCTAGTCCAATGTGACGACAAATATCCCGTAAGACCGGTTTCATCTCTCCACCTCGATACAAGAACTGATGAGGTAGACGAGAGGAAAGGTCAAGAAGCTGAGGGGAAAAAAACGGTGTTCGAACTTCTAAAGAAGTTTGCATAGACATTCTATCCACCTTAGATAACACAGCTCCAGGAAGATAGCTTTTAAAATCAACAAATCTTATCGATTGTTCAAAGTCCACAGGCGGGAACAAATTTGTGGATAGTGATGACAGAAATTCTTCAGTGCTATCTTCATCAAATATTTTACGAGTACCAAAACCAAAAACAGGCAGGCCAAAAGCAAGATAAGCTTTAAGATTCTCTTTTGCACAAAAAAAACGATCGTTTCCTAACCTCTGATTTAACCCTGGATATCTCGAATACCCACTAAATAACTCATCTCCTCCGTCTCCTCCCAATGCAACTTTCACTTCGGAACTGGCATGTTTGCACAACATAAAAGTTGGCACACAACTGCGGTCTCCGTTTGGCTCGTCCAATTTACTTATCAATTCCTGAGACATTTGAAGCAATTCGGATGGATTAAAAACTCTTACATTATGTCTCGAACCAATTATCTTTGCAGTTTTTTCCGAAACCAGATGCTCAGATTGGGAGTCTCCTTCAAAACCAATCGTATATGTATTAACTTCTTTTCCAAGATATTTTCTTATTAGCGCTGCACATAAAGTTGAGTCCACTCCCCCAGAGAGAAAGAAACCGAGTGGAACATCAGCCATTAATCTTGAATCAAGTGATTTTACGAGCATGTTCAATGCTCCATTTACTGCAGATGAATACTGCTCCTTAGTAGCTGGCATTTCTGAGGGGTGAGGGTCCCAAGAAAAATATGGAGTTTGGATGGGTTGCAGATTTTTGAGATTAAATTTTACATAATGTCCAGGAAGCACTTTTTTAATATCAGACAGTATGGTCCAGGGCGCAGGAACATAACGAAGTAATAGATATAACTGAAGGCCAGTCTGGTCAACTGATATCTGCCTGTCATAAATAGCAACTAATGCTTTTAACTCAGAACCAAAACTGAAACCCTTTTTCGTTTGAAAAAAATATAAAGGTTTTTCACCTACTCTATCCCTTGCAAGATAAAAATCGCCTTTCGCTTTGTCAAAAATTGCAATAGCAAACATCCCGTCTGCTTTTCGCAAAAATTCATCAATTCCAAAGTGCTTTATTGCATAAAGAACAACTTCTGTATCACTTCTTCCGCGAAATGTGATCGAGAATTTTTTTATTAACTCTTGCCTGAGCAAATCATGATTATAAAGCTCCCCATTATACGAAATCACCCAATCGCCTGAATCGTCCGACATTGGCTGAGATCCAGCTTCACTTAATTCAACAATTGATAATCGGTTGTGGCCCAAAATAACATTATTGACTCTGTCTTCCCAAATACCATTCGCATCAGGACCTCTGTGATTCTGAAATTCAATAACCTTTTTAATTGAGTGTAATTTTTCATCAAACAATGTCGAATTGGACGAACCGTTGCCTACCCAACCAGCTATGCCACACAAAACAGGTCTCCAATATTAAGTTTAGGCAAGAAAATTAACTTTTCTTCTCGTTTTAATACGCTTCGACATTCTAATATCATTTAATTCTTTCTCAACATAACCCAAACATCTTTGACCGTCCAACCTTACTACATCCAAACAAGGGGTTATCTTGCTTTTAAAACCCATCAGATCACAACCATATGGAAATTTAGGATCCCACGTTATAGAAAAAAACGCGCATGACCAACAGTCTGGCTTTTTTTTTTAGTCACTTTTGAAAAAATCCAAATATATTCTTCGAATAATTGAGAAGAAAAGCACAAAAAGCACAACTTTCACAACCAAATCCTGGGCATCTACGTCCCCAATACCAAAATCTATACCCAACCAAAACAATGCAAGTGTGGGAATTGCAAACAATAAATACACTCTAATAAGTTTACAAATGCGACAAGGTGCTTTGTCGGCTGGTTTGCCAACAGCACGTTGAAGTTCAACTTTCTTATGTATGTCCATGTGATTAGTTTACATCAATTTAAATGTATTTAACCATTCAGTAGTTGCAACACGACTTGTTGACTAGCATTAGCCTGGGCCAAAATAGCAGTTCCAGCCTGCTGAAGGATTTGACTTCGTGCAAGCTCAGTGCTGGCCTTCGCATAATCTGCATCCATTATTTGGCTACGTGATGCTGACTGGTTCGTGGATACATTAGACAAATTATCAATCGCATGAGTCAACCGATTAATGACAGCGCCCATGTTTGCCCGGTTTGCGTTTACTTTATCCATAACTGCATCAAGTCTTTCAAGCACTCCCTCTGCATTTTCCCTAGAGTTTATTCGATTGTTCATATTATCTAAGGACTCGTCAACATCTCCCGTTACGTCATTCGTTATGGGACCACCTTTTCCAAAATCCCCTAAATCAATTGTGATCACTTGAGTAGCCCTCGAACCAACCTGGAATGTTAATCTTCCAACTCTTGGAGGTGACACATCGACTGTTGCCTCCCCACCGAATGTTCCCTGCACAAAACCCAACTCGCTAAAGCTCGAATTCGGACCAAAACCGTTATCGCCAGGTTTCACGGTGAACTCTTCCGTTGAAACGAGCTTAATGTTGCTGTAAACGGTTCTCGCACCCAATGAACCAGCAGTTGCTCCGCGTATACCCGACACTTCATTCTTGCCCAATGAATTTTTAACAGTATCGAGTATTGTTAAGTCTAATTCATCAGATGTACTGTATGCCCCCGATATATCAAATGGAATACCCGGATTCGTAGACTGTAGTGTAATAAGTTTACTATTAGGATCAATGGAAATTTCAATATTTGAAAATGCTAGCGGATTATCATTGGCAGCCTCATCGATCGCTAATTTTAAGGTATCAGCGAATGCATCATAACTACTCGATGTCGCTTGCGCCTCAACTCTGACTCCATTTACTGTTAAAGCTACAGTGGTGCCACTTGCTAATGTTGCTGCTGCGCTGGCTTGTGTTAGTGAAACTGTTGAAGTCTGAGCTATCGCTTCTCCTTGATCTAGACCAAAACTCGCCGCAGATAAACCTTGCACGGAACCATCAAACCAAACCGACATATTTCTTCCGTCAGTCGACTCAAGTGTCACACCAGAATTGTTGTTACTTGCAATAATGCCATGCGTATGTGTTAGTAAGTTTATAGCTTCAACAACGTTATTTCGTCTCGTATCAGCAGGCTCATCCTGAGTCAAACGAACTTCAACCTTTATACCATTTACGAATAGGTCGTAGTCTCCTGTTGCAGGAAATACTCCAGGGAAACCTGTATTGGTTGTTGAACCAGCAATCTTGGCTCCAACGATCTCCGCGCTTACTCCCGTCTCTTCAGCGTGAGAATTAATCGCGGCCGCTAATGAAATTGCACTAGAGTCTTTTCGACTACTAGTTGAAATTTCAACTGATCTATCATCATCCTCAATACGCGCCCCACGTATCTCAATATCATTGATAATTAAATCACCGTTGTTTAGCTTCCTTGTTGGAGCCTGAAAATTCTCTCTAACAACCTCGGCATCAATATAGGCATCAGAAGAATCCGTAGAAACTGTTGCTGTAAATTCAATACCAGGATTTCTGGCAGTAACGTAAACCTCATCAAGATCGTTTCCATAATTTGCTAAAACTGTGATTCCAAGAGATGGATCCGTTTCGATTGCATCTATCAGAGCAGCCCTAACATCTTGAATAGAATCTCCTGATTCAGTCGTGTAAGATTTGTTTTTACCATTAACAGTTACGGTAAAAGTCTCTGCTCCAGCTGCAGACATTGTTCCTGAAATACTAAACTTACTAATTTGTGCAAGGGCAGGCGAAACAGAGGCCCTCAAATTATTGTTTAGTGTTGAAATATTTTCACCATACGTTCCGGCAACTAATCCTGACCTCTCTATTACACCAGTTGTGCTGGACTCTAATGTTATTGGATTGTTAAATTCCCGATTATTTGCATACTGAGGATCCTCAGAATACTTTGACTCCAGCGAATACACACCTGACTGAATTCCTTGCTTGAGTCCTGTTCTAGCTGCAAAAACTGAGTCATTGGCTGTTGTATTAAATGCAATTTCAATATTTCGGCCATCAGACGCTTCAAGTCTTACTCCCTGAAAGTCATCGTTAGTATTGATAGCTATTACTCCAGTATCTTTTGTCATCCGATTAATAGCTTCAACAACAACGGAACGGGATTCCCTAATATTATCCTCAACTGTTTGAATAATCGGAGAAGAAAAACCGTTGATTGTTAGAGTGCCACTAACCACGCCCCCTGCCTCCATGGAAGCTCCAGTTAAAACTGTTTTTCCAACTACTGCTCTTACTCCCGTGTCTGATGAAACTCTGTTGATTGCCTCAGCTTTTGCTATGGCACTACCAGCTCGATTAACTCCTTCCACTGATAATTCATCATCCTTAGCTAGAGACAAATTAACTGTTTCACCATTTATGATCAAATCACTCGAACGCAAAGCAGTCAACTCTGAGAAAGTACGGTTTATGTCCATCACAACTTTTGGACCACGATGTTTAAATGATTCAGGCTCTCCATCGCTTCCCAAAAGACTTATTGTCAAGTCCTCGGAAATCAGTAAATTATTATTACCAGCATCAACATTAGCTCGTGTTGTCTCACTCGAAATCAAACTGGTGCTGGTTCCAGTAGCCCTATTTAAAATGCCATTGGCAATAAAATGATTTCCGGGCTCCAATGCCGTGAGAACAAGATATGTTTTATCGTCATTTGTGATATCCATGTCGCGAGCTACAGATATCGAAACAATCTCGGAGATATCAATGTTTTCCGTCATTGCCTCAGCGATGCTATTAACAATGTTTTTATTTGCTTGAGCATTAGTGTAGGAGCCAGATGCACTGGCAACGTCTGCGGTCGTAACAGTGTAGGTGAATAAACGACCATCTACCTTGAAGTCGATAGCATCTCCTACTTGATAGTCACCAGAGATCGTAAACGTGTCTACCTGGGCAACCGATTCTTTCGCAAAAAATACTGTGCCAGCAGAAAAGTTCGGCGTTCCGCGAAGACTAATTTTATCCCCAGTAACTAGTTCAAATGTTGCATCTAAATCACCATAACTCCGAATTTCGTTAACTGTGGAAGTAACAGCTGGGTTCCTTGAATCAGTAAATGAACTGACTGGAATGTCCTCAACTTCACCATCCAGCGCTGAGTATGTGATAGTCAACGCTCCGCTTCCATTATCAAAAAGGTTTCTTCCCGAAGCAATATTATAGTTATCATCTGCAAACAGGGCTGCTTTAACTTGTGTTGCAATATGGGAGGCCGTTAAACCAGCAGAAGAAGAAAGCTCTACAGAAACTCCACCAACTGTTATCGTTCCTCCGGTCAAAGTTGTGGAAGAAGCAGTAAAATCAATACCAGTTGTAATGTTAGTTACAGAAGGTGTAAGCGGTATATTATCTGTAGACGCCCAAACTAGCTTAACAAGACCATCACCTAAATCAGTTGCTTGCCTTAAAACCCCTGCAGCCGAAAATGAGTCGTTTAACTGAGTTGCCACAATAGAAGAAATTTCTGCTGTAGTTCTGTTTTGAGGAAGAGCTGATGCGGCGGTTAAATTGATACCCGACGTTCGTGCGTCTGTAGTTATCGCTGCTGTAAAAGTCGATAGTGTTATCGAAGGAGAATTACTGTAAATCACCTTTACTTCGCCGGCACTCGTTTCATATGCGTTATATGAAACACCCTGTGCTGAAAATAATGCATTTGCTGCACTAACGAACTCGCAAGCAACGGTTCTTGCCGAGTCGGAAGAATGGAAAGTAGACGTTATAGCGACTGAGAATGTTGTGCTATTGTGATCGGTTAAAGATACGGTTATGGAATCTGCAGAAGCAGTCGTTGGCGCACCAAATTGTAAGGTCTGCTCCACAGTACCCAGGTTTATAGAGGTAACGACGACGTCCTGGCTCGAACCCCCTTTTGTCGTGATAGAAAATGAGTTATTAGTGCCTGCACTCCATGATCCAAAGGTAAGGTTTTGGGTTGATGCTGTCATGGACGGGCCAAAAGTAATTGTCCTTTGTAGAGTAGGTCCAGGAGATGCAGAAAGTGTTAACTCTCCTGCTTTCAGAAACCTGCCATTATTCTCGAAGGACGTACTTGTATCAACTACTTGATTCACCTCTCGAGTAGTTGTGAGCGAAACAAGAGTATCCGCACTGTAACTAATTAGGGAGACTGATGGACTCTCGTCTGGATATGTAATTGTTATTGAACCACTACCTTCATTTACCACTACTCTCGATTCAAATGCAGACGATGATGCAAAATTTACTTGTAATGCGGTTTGGACTGCACTTGCAACATTATGTGCCGTTGTACCAGGGGCAATGGAAACCGTGACACCTCCAACGTAAATATTACCAGTCGTGACAGTATTTGCCGCGGTAAAATTATCAAACGCTCCGGTCGTATCGCTAGCCATAACTGTGGGTAGTGCAGCGCCATCACTGTCCCTAAATGTTAGTGTTACGCCGGAACTTCCAGCAATATTAGAAGCGGTCCTGTAAATTTTGTTATCACTGAAGGCCGAATTAAGTTGGCTCGCAACAACTGCAGCAATTTCGGAAGAAGTGTTGTTTATCGGCAATGCACTGCCGGCCGTTAAACCGATACCGGTAGTACCTGCAGATTGAAGGGTAACTGAATGGTTTGCGATTGAATCCGCTGATGCCCATTGTATGGTAACAGTGCCGTCTCCATTATCAACAGCATAATGTCCGTGAGCCGTGAAATTAGAGACTATATTCACAGCAGAAACAAATTCTGCGGCGACTGCCGCACCGGTGCTGGCCGTTGTTGCAAAGGTAACCTGTGCAGAATATACAGCCTGTGCGCCACCTGCGCTTCCGCTCTGCAATCTAACTGCAACAGGCCCGGCAGAAGCAGCCGCAGTAAATGTGAGAGTTTGCTCGATGCTTCCCAAATGTATACTTGTTGTGAGTGAGTCGAGATTTGAATTACCTTTTGTTGTAATATCAAAAGTTAATCCAGTTCCATCCGTACTGAAATCACCAAAGTTTAATTCTTGTTGTGCAGGGTTTGCATTTGAAAACACTAATTGATGTTGTGCCACGTTTTCAGACACGTTTTTAGTTACGGGACTATAGTTAATCTCCGAGAGAAACTCTCCGGAGGAACTAATTTTAAAGACTGGCTCGGGACCAACCTGGTCACCTGCCGTACCATTCAAAAGTTGAAAGCCGTTCCACTCTGTCATATCTGCGATACGAACAATTTCTTTTTTTAATTGCTGGAATTCCAAATCTAGATAACTTCTATCCTCGCCGGCATTAGTATCATTAATAGCCTGAATGGCGAGCTCTCTCATTCTTTGGAGCATATCCGTTATTTCATTTGTCGCTCCCTCTGCAGTCTGAATAAGGGAAACTGCATCTCCCGCGTTTCTTACGGCCTGCTCTAAGGCTCTAATCTGTTGTGTCATTCTGGTAGAAATGGCCATTCCGGCAGCATCATCACCAGCTGAGTTAATACGTTTACCAGTCGAAAGTTGCTCCATCGATTTAGATAGAGTTCTTTCAGTAGAAATCAAAGCAGCTTGTGTGAAAAGTGCCTTAGTATTCGTATTGATCACAGCCATATCATTCTCCTAAATAGGATTCTATTTTCGGAATTGAATCCCATAATTCCTTCTCTTTATTTGCAATAAAAGCATTTTTGATGCCAAAAATAAGGGTACTAATTAACAAAATTTTTGTTCTTTCATGTAAATTCTTGCAAGTTTGCGCGTCTTTAAGAATGCAGAATAGATAAACTTTTGAAAAAATCATCATGCGTCGGTGAAAACTTGCCTAAAATTTTTTTATGTAAAACGACACGGAAATTTTTTGCCACTCTTTTAAACCTTTTCACCTACTTCCGGCGTATTAGAAGTTGTCGCTACTTGAGATGTATCCGATTTCTCTAAAGCATCTGGAGACAACACATCCTCATCACTTTCAGATAATTCATCTTCAGCAAAAGGTTTTAACCCTAGGATAGAGGTTAAGACTTTAAATTCTGCATCAATGTCTGGGTGACCAGGGTGCTTTTCATGGGCGTCTATGCAAATGGACAAGGCTTCTGCATATTCCAAATTACAACGTAATGCACGAACTAACATAATGTATGAGTAAGGAGTCGCATTTACTCCCTGTTGATCGATAAGCGATCGAAGTAAGGAAGATGCTTGTCCCCAATCCTGACGTTGCATTGCCATCAAACTAGCAATTGCTAAAATATCCTCGCTTTCAGGATAAAGTGCTAAACCAGCCTCTACCAATGCTTCAGCCAATATAGTTTTATGCTCTGCAACTAGGCCAGAAATGGCTTCTCGAATCTCTTGAGGTGAATAACTTGACACCTCTTGACAAGTCATCATTTTGCCAACAGTTGCTTGTTTTATTGTTTCTTCGGTTAATCTATTCATTTTTTTTACATCTCCAAAATATCGTTTCTCGAATTAAAGCAAAGGAAATGCCAAAAAAAAAAAAATTAGAAAACCCCTCTTAAGATCTAAAGAAGGTTATGATTAATGCATGGGTAAGACTAGACGGAAAATTCCGACAAGTAAAAAAAAGACTGTTAGAAACGCAGCATTAAAACAATCTGAAATTGCCCCAAATTTTAAAAAATCTTCAGAAAACCCATTTCAAGATGCTTTAGCAAGAAAGGATTATGTAAAGGCTAAAAGTATTTTGGAGAACATGGATAGCATCGATGAGTGGAGAAAATTAAACCTTGAAGGTTTGATAACTATCTCGCAGGGAGATTTAGTAGCGACAGAACGAATTTTACTTCGTGCTATAAGATTTCCTGATTGTGGTGTTAAACCGTATAAGAACCTTGTAAATGTGTATAGCCAAATGGGAAGACTAAGAGATGCCTTGCCGTTGGCCCAGAAAGCACACAAAATGGAACCCGAAAATCTTGAGATTGGACTTCTCTACATCAATTGTCTATTGGATTTAGCACGAGCTGATGATGTTATTGCAGTCGCTGATAAACTTTTGGAAAAAAACGAAAACCATAGACAACTCATGTTAGCAAAAGCTTCAGCCTTGAGAGCTGGCTTCAGACCAGAAGAGTCGACAAAACTTACCGAAAGAATTTTAGAGCTTTACCCCAATGAACCTACTGCTATGCGAATGAAAGCCGACATTCTTGGTGACAAGAACTCAGTCGCAGCAGTGGAGCTTTACGACAAAGCTGCAGATATAGTGATGAAAACAAGGGGAAAACCTGATGTAGCAATGATGTGGAATTCGAGTTTACACCTTCTTAGGACGAGAGATTTTAAAAGAGGCTGGGAATGTTGGGAATTGGGTTTTGCAAAAGAAGTTGGAACCATGGGCAGAAACCTTATCCCACAGGTAAAAGTTCTTCCACGAGCGGACCAAAATGATAACTTTGACCCCGAAAAATGGACTTTAGTAGTAGTGGAACAGGGAATTGGAGATCAAGTGCTTTTTCTGAGCGTTATGGAAGAGGCTATTCAGGAATTTAAAAATATTTTTTTTATCATTGAAGCAAGAATGAAAACAATTATTGAGAGATCCTTTCCAGGCCTTCAAGTTGGTCTTCCAGGACTTCTTGAATCTTGGCAAGAAAATTCTTTACAAAAAAATGGTTATATTCCTTTGGGAAGTTTGCCCGGTAGATATCGTCAGAGTGTTGAAAGTTTTACAAACTATAAAAAATCTTTTCTGCAAGTTAATGGTGACTTGTACGTTCAATACCAACAGCAATTAAAAAATTTGGCAAAAGGCCGTCCTATAGTAGGGATTTCGTGGAGCGGAGGATACTGGGCTGCGCAAAAGCGTGCGAAAGGGCTCGCAATCGAAAATTGGCTTCCGATTTTCGAAAAAGGAGCATTGTGCGTGAATTTACAATATGGTGACACTTCAAAAGAAGAACAATTTATAAAGGAAAAAGGATTTGAGTTTGTAACATTTCCGAAGGTTGATTATAAAAAAAATCTAGATGATTGGCTTGCAATTGCTGCTGCTTGTGATGGGATCATTTCCGTATCAACAGCTCTTGTTCATTTTGCAGGTGCTTGCGGACAAAAGGTAGGGATTGTAATGCCAGAGCCACAAGGACCCTGGATACTTGGAATTGAAGATACATGGTCGATTGCTTATCCAAATGTTGCAATTTTTAGAAGAGACCGTGAGGAAACTGTTCGTGACCTGGTAGAAAGGGTTGCAGGAGTTATTGTTAGATGAGTGTGTATAACGACAAGCATATTTCGCTTAAAGACATTGCGCTTACCCAGTTTGAATTAGCGCGTGAAATTCCAGCTGCACTTGAATTAATTGCAAATAAGCCTCACAACCTCGACATACAAACGCGCACGCTAATTATCAAACTAAACGCAGCGTTGCACAACCTAAAATCAATTGAAAAAATTACAATTGCGATCGGGATCGATTTTCTTGCATTTCTAAATCCCATGCTCAATTTTTTACACGGTTCAAAAAGAAAAAACTTAGACATTTTTAGTTTTGATCCTACTTCCGTGACAAAACAGAATAAAATTACAGCAGAACTAAGTCCTTTGATAAAGAAGGAAAATATTTATTCCTCCGATGCAGAAATGGTAAGCTCAGCCATTAAACAGAAAAGTTTTTTGATTGCTTTACTAGGACCTCAGTCACTCAACCCAGCAAAAGAGTGTATCGATGCATTCTCAATGGGTAAACAAGGATTACTTTTGATCCATAATTATGCCATCGAAAAATCTCCAAGCCATCACCTGTATGCTGTTGAGCGCGGCCTTAGAATTATTGAGCAACCCGACGGTTCTGGGGAGTGTTTCTGCGTTTAAAAAAAAACCCCGGCTCGAGGCCGGGGTAAGGGTTATGGAGAATATACTACGTTTACTGCAACAGTTGGAGAACCAGCTGTGGTTGCTGATTAGCCTGAGCAAGCATAGCTGTTGCGGCCTGCTGGATAATCTGCGTTCTTGCAAGCTCAGATGTCTCTTTCGCATAATCCGTATCGCGAATTCTACTCTGAGCAGCTGACGTACTAGTGACAATATTACTCAAGTTATCAATAGTATGCGTCAATCTATTTTGGATGGAACCAAGGTTAGATCTTTCTGCTTGAACGTAAGCTAGAGCAGAGTCGATCGCGCCTATAGCAGTTGAAGCTCCGTCTTGAGTAGTAACGGATATTTCCGCAATCGCCTGACTACCACCACCAGATACAGGGCTGTAATTTGAACTACCTGTGCTATTGGAAGTAAGGTTTACAGTTAGCGGCACGGAACCAGTTCCATCAAGAGCTACGGCGTCTCCTTGACCACTTCCCGGAGTCCAACTACCAGCTTTTCCGGTTGCAGAGGTAAAGGATTGGAGGATAATTGCCCCACCATCATCGCGCCTAAAGAAGACATTTCCATCCGTGTCCATCGAGACTTTGATATCTGAACCGAGTAACGCATCCTCAATCGCTTCAACAAACTTACTTGTACTCGTAGTGTTACTAATATCAACGACACTTGGATTCAATGTGAACGACTGAGTCCCGTCAGACATTGTAAACCCGTACAAATCATCGCCTTCAAGATTAAGTGTTGCACTTGTTGCGATTCCTTGAGTTCCATTGGCCGTAGCAAATAGCTGCTTAACCTGATTCATGAACTTCATTGTGGTCTCTTCACCCTGATCGCTAGTGACTGGTGTAATTGTTGCAACCATGTCTTTATGAGACTCAGGAGTTACGAATCCACCAATGTTTAGCTCACCACCATCTCTTTGGAAGAATGTAATACTTCGCGTGGCGCTATCAACTTGGTATTCGAACACATCTTTATCATGAACTGAATTCAAGCGTACCATCAGTGCATCTAGATCAGTTTTTAAACTAGATGACTCAAATGGTTGGGTAGTTTCCCAGGTAATTGCATTTGCCATAGCAGCACTAGTATTCGTATCGCCCGTGCCACTTAGGTAATTACCATTGATGTTAAAGTTAAATCTCGCTTCATCTCTGTCAAATGCAACCTTGACCTCTGTGGATGCAATAACATCCCCCTGAGCTGTAGCTGAACTCGTTCTTACATCGTAGTTCTTGTTTTGAGGACCTGTAACATATTCCTCTAACAACGGTCCGACACCAGTATTTGCTAATCCATTCGCAGAAGCATCATATCCAAATCCTAATGCACGTCCTGCAGGATCCCTAAATACTAACTCCGCAGTATCAGCATCATAAGTCACAGTAACGTTTGATGTGTCAGCTGTAACGATTGCAGTAACACCATCCGCGACATTTGTGCTCATAATCATTATATCCGCTGAACCACCCACTCTGTCAGCAATTGCGGCCTCAACAACTGATGCGAATGCGGCTCCATCAGTTAATCCAGCGCTAACATTAAGCGTAAAGTCTGCTGAGTTTTGTTCCCCATCAACAGCGAATAGGAAACGATTAGTTCCAGTAGCCGACAATCCTAAACCAAACGCACCTGTATTAAGCTGAACTCGCATTTCTGATGCAAAAGCATTCTGCGAAGCGAGAATTGCAGCAGCACCTGGCTCGTTCACAGGAGTTACAGTCATGTTACCGTCACCACTACTTGCGGCCTCGATAGCAAGTGATCGTCCCTCACGGTTTCTAATCGTCAAGGTGTCGCCAGAGTAAACTACTTCAAACTCTTGAGCATCAATACTTGAATCGGCACCGTAGTTCGCAACAATACCTGCAGAAATAGCCGCCATCACAGAGGCCTCTATTTGATTGGCGATAACGGATTGCAGACCTGCTGAACCACCAATTGCCAATGATGCAGCACTGCTAAAGTCAGCATATACATCACCATCGCCGTTTGTTAATTGAAACGAATATTGAGCAGCTTCTCCAGCACTTGCACCTACTAAATCAGAAAAACGAATTGTAAGTGCAGTTTCTTCAGTGCGACCGGTAAACTGTGCTGTAGCCTGAGTCAACATATTTCCATTCGCGGTAGCAAGAAGAATTGGTTCATTCAAACCGTCCGTTTGTGCATCGTCAACTACATCGAACACAACTTGTGAATTCGAAGTTGTTGAATAACCTGAAACAGAGATCTTACCTCCTGCAGCATTTGTAAGAACTAAGTTATCGCCATTCCACTCGGCGCTAATATTGTTTCTCATGGTTTCTCTTGCAAGAAGTCCACCACCATTTGCCTCATCAGTACCAAACAAAGCACCATCTCCAGCGCCCTGAGTAATTTTGAGTCTGCGACCTTCCTGGTCAGTGACTGTAATTGCACCCGAAGCGGAGGCTGCCCCAACGCGTGCATCAAACAATCTCTCTAACTCAGCATCCATCGCAGCAATAACTTGTGTTTCGGTTACAGCGGAGCTGGTCACACCATTTGTTGATAAGAGTTTATCGCGCAAATCAACCTGAACAGTAGCGCCACCATCAACAGAGATTGCAAATTTCACTTTTCCAAAATTCGCACTATTGGTTAAATCGAGAGAGTTACTTGTATCTGAAGAGAAATTCGTACTACTAGTGATTGTTGAATCTATTTGACCACTTTGAGCACTTAAATTAAAGCTTGCGGCAAAAGCATCTTTGCTAACCTGACTTGTCATATCAACAGTAAGCTGTGAAACCTCTGCGGTTAATCCAGTGATGCCGTCAACTACTTTAAATGTGTAGGCATCAGAACCCGAATTGTTTAAAAATTTCAAGTTCACAACTGTGTTAGTGGGAGCTGTACCTTGAGCAACTGCACCTTCAACAGCAGCGTTTCCACCGGCTGCAGATGAAGAAGATGAGTTCTTTTGAATTGAAGCAGCTGCCGAATTAGAAGTGGCAACGCCTAATGTACTTGTGTGCATACTCCCAATAGATATGTTCATTGTTTGTGACTCATTAGAACCTATCTGAAAAACCTTAGAGTTGTATGAACCGTCAAGAACATTGATCGAGTTGAATTGAGTTGTATCGGAAACGCGATCAATTTCTGCTGCTAGTTGATCAATCTCGTCCTGAATATACCTTCTATCCAAATCGCTATTAGTATCGTTAGCTGCCTGGAGAGCAAGTTCACGCATACGCTGAAGCATATTCGTTACTTCTTCCATTGCACCTTCGGCAGTCTCTGTTAATGAAACAGTATCGTATGCATTTTTTACTGCCATATTCAAACCACGAATTTGCGAATCCATCCGTGTACTTATTGCGAGACCCGCAGAATCATCCTTTGCAGAATTAATTTTGTTGCCTGTCGAGAGACGCTCCATACTCGTCGACAATTTTCTGTTGTTGATATTGGATGAATCCTGCGCAATCAACGACTTTAAATTAGTGTTAATTACTGAGTTGCCAGACATGTAACATCTCCTTCAAAAAAAATTTAAATTGGAAGCCTTAAGAGTTTCAAAACGCTTCTTGTACGAGAGGGAGATCGTCGAGAGAAAAAAAAACTTGACTTAAATAAAAAGAATTTACAAAAAGAATTGAATTTGTGTTGTAAAAATAGCAAAAACCCCAGGACAAAGCCTGGGGTTTTCTTTTACTGCCTACTATGTATCGGAAACTTACACCGACACTTTAGCTGTGGATTACTGCAACAAAGCTAGAACAATTTGAGGCTGCTGGTTTGCTTGAGCAAGCATCGCAGTCGCTGCCTGTTGAATTATCTGAGCCCTAGCTAATTCTGCGGTTTCCTTCGCATAATCCGTATCAAGAACTCTACTTCTTGCGGATGCCGCGTTGGTCATCGCATTTGTCAAATTATCCACGGTATAGGTCAAGCGATTTTGTACCGCACCCAAATTCGATCTTTCTGCCTGAACATAACTTATCGCAGAGTCAATCGTGGTAATCGCTGTTGTAGCTCCATTTTGAGTGGATATACTCATATTGGCGATTGAGTTTCCACTACCTGTTGCCCCAGAACTGCCTGAAGAACTAGTTGAAGCAGTGGTAGTTGTCGATGTTGACGTGGAGCCAGCAACGGATCCTGTCCCCGCAAGATTATACGCTGTACCTTGTCCTGAATCCGGAGTCCATGTACCCGTGCTACCCTGCGCAGCAGTAAACGATTGAAGGATTACTGCCCCTCCGTCTGATCTTCTAAAGAACACATTACCGCTTGTATCCATAGTTACGTTGATTCCAGAGCCCAAAAATGCTTCAGTAAGGGAATTACCAAAGTTATTCGTACTTGTTGCATCATCGATATCAACGATGATGTTACTTGCGGTATAACTTTGGGTACCGTCAGAAACAGTTATTGAGTAAACATCATCTCCGCCGAGTGTTAACGTGGCAGCAGTTGCTACTCCTTGAGTACCGATAGCTGTTCCAAAGGTCTGCCTGTCATGATTCTGGAATACCAATGTCTGAGCTGTTCCTTGGCCAGATGGTGTACTCATTGCAGCTGTCAAATCCTTGTGAGTCGATGCGGTGACAAAACCTCCTACCAGAATCTCACCACCATCACGTTGTCTGATAGTTATAGCTTTATTCGCATCATCAATCGAGTACTCAAATACTGCCTCCGGATGGACTCCATTGAGCGTCGTCATCAAAGTATTCAACTTATTTTGGAGCGATGATGTATCGGTTCCAAAAGTCGCTGATACTGCGTTAGCCATAGCAGCACTTGAATTTGTGGAAGCCCCATCCAAATACTTGCCGTTCAAGGTAAAGTTAAATGCGGCATCAGCAGTACTGAAGGTTAATGTAACTTCTGATGCGTTTATGACATCGCCCTGAGCTGCCCCCGAGAAATCTCTTTGGACAGTTAGTCCCTTATTGGATTGACCAGTTACTTCTTGAGAAATTGGCCCTGTAAGCGTTGTCAGTCTAGCTGATCCGGCGTAACCAAATCCCATTGCGCGCCCTGCGCTGTCCCTGAATACCAACTCGGCTGTATCGGCATCAAATTTCACCGTAATGTTGGTTAGATCCGCAGTTACAATCGCACTACCATCATTCGGATTACGAACCATTATATCCGCTGACCCTCCTGTACCACTGACAAGTGCTGCCTGAATCGTTGATGCAAAGGCTGCTCCGTCAGCAATACCGGCACTAACATTTAGCGTTAAAGCGGCGGAGTTTGAAACCCCATCTAAACTGAACGTAAATAGGTTGGTGTCATTAGCAGATAATGCCTGACCAAACACAGATGTATTCATGAGCACTCGGGTCTCCGAGAAATATGCATTTTGACTCGCGAGTACCTGCGCAGCACCTGGCTCATTAATTGGAGTAACAGTCATGAATCCATGGGTACTACTATACTCCTCGATTGCAAGAGCTCTACCCTTTGAGTTTGTGATGATTAACTGATCCCCTGAGAAGGTAACCCCGAACTCATTTATATCAATTGAACTATCTGTGTCATCAAGCAAAGCTACACCTGTAGTTAATGCAGTTAAAATAGAGGATTGGATTGCGGCATTATCTCGAGTTTCAAATAATTCGGTATTTGTCACTGAACCATAGATATGCCCCTCTCCATCCGTTATATGGAAAGAATACTGGGCGGTTGCCCCAGTACCTACCCTGTCAGAGAAGCGAACAGAAATTGATGAAGATTCTACATTACCTGTGACAACGGCTGTGGCCATAGTAGCGGCATTCGTACCGGCTGAAGCGAGCAAGATCGGCTCATTTACGCCCTCTGCTTGCGAGTCAGTTACGGTGTTAAATAATACCTGACTGTTGCTTACTGCGCTAAAACCATCGAGTGCTACTTTTCCACCTGCCGTGTTAGCTACGACAAGTTTATCTCCATCCCACGTGAAATTAAGGTTATTTCTCACCGTCTCATTGGCAAGTAAGCCACCGTTGTTTACAGCGTCTGTGCCAAATAGTGTGCCATCACCTGCTCCCTGGGTTACTTTTAACCTTCGACCGCTTTGATCTTCGATTTGAATTTTCCCAGCGTTTGTGGCCGAAGCTCCAACTCGTGCATCAAACAGCCTTTCTAATTCGGCATCGAGTGCTGCAACCACCTGAGTTTGACTTACACTTGTTTGGTCAACTCCTGCAGTTGATATCAACTTATCCCTTAGATCAATCTGAGTTGTAGCACCACCATCTACAGATATCGCAAATCGTACCTTGCCGTAGTTAGCTGAATTTGTTAGGTCAAGAGTTGCACTTATTGTTGAGGAGTAGTTATTCGCCCCGGTAACTATTGTATCTGTCTGACCAGTCGCGCCACTCAAATTAAGAGCGGCTGCAAAAGCATCTTTGCTGACCTGATTGGTTAAATCCACTGTCAAGCTAGAAACGGCCGCTGATAAGCCTGAGTTACTGTCAGTTACTCTGAAAGAATATGCATCTGCTCCGGAATTGTTTAAAAACTCAAGATTTACTACAGTTTGTACTGCCGAGGTTCCAGCGGCAGTTGCGCCACCTGTTGTTACTGTCTGCGTCGAAGTTGATAAGGTCGAGGAGCTTGCTACTGAAGCTGAATTAGAAGTGGCTACTCCTAAAACATTTGAGGACATACTACCTATCGATATGTTCATCGTTTGACCAGCATTGGCACCAATCTGAAAGACTTTATTAGCATAGGAGCCGTCTAACACATTGATACCGTTGTATTGCGTGGTTGAAGCTATTCTATCTAATTCTGTGGATAGCTGATCAATTTCATTTTGTAAAAACTCTCTATCAGCGTCACTATTCGTATCACTTGCTGACTGAATCGCCAACTCCCTCATTCTCTGGAGAATCGAGGTAACTTCCTGCATAGCTCCTTCAGCCGTCTCTACTGTAGAAATAGAATCGTTTGCGTTTTTAATTGCAGATTGAAGGCCCCGAGTCTGCGCATCCAATCGGGTAGCTATTGCTAATCCTGTTGCATCGTCAGATGCCGAATTGATTCTTTTACCCGTCGACAGACGCTCCATTGCAGTAGCAAGTCTCTGACTGTTCTTTGTTAGCGTATCTTGCGCTATTAAAGATTTAATATTTGTGTTAATTACTGACATAGAATTCTCCTAAATTCTCCTAACTTGTTGGCGAAATACTTATTAATAGTTTTAATACAACATTTGATGCTAATTTACAACGTTTGATATTTTTTTGCAACACTTTTTTATGAAAAATCATCAACAATTAATCCTTTTAGTTTTTCTAGGTTTGCCGCAAGCTGCAAAGCCATCTCACTTGGTATTTGTCGAACAATCTCTCCGGATTCTTTTCTTTTTACGGTAACGACTACATCTGACCCTTTTCCGTCAACAGAAAAACCTACCTCGCTCTGAAGCTTTACCAATTCACTGTTAATTTCCTCAACTGCCTCTCTGACTCGCTCTTCACTGCGCTCCAGAGTCTCTGTTAATGTTTTAGAGGAAACAGCCGATTTATTTTTTGGTTGATTGATAGGATCAACAGTCGTTGGGGAAACCGACCGCACTGTCGCTTTTTCAGTGTGTGAAACAGACGCAGCAATGCCCGGCCGCTTTTTTGAATCAACAGCCGTAGCAGACGCTATAACAGATTTAATATTATCCAGTTTATCCATACCCATACCCCGTGTAACAAAACGAGCATTCTTCGATGCTCTATTTATAAATACACCTCAGTTAACGAATCGACCTTGCTTGAAAGAACTTTAGGGAATTTTTTAAAAAAATTAAAAAAATTTTAATTTTTATTTAAGTAATTGTTTTTAATAGTTAATTTTTGCTGTACATCGATAACATTGCATCAAAAGAGCCCTGTAAAGATGTTCTTGTGGAATTGTAATTGCTAACCAACGCATCCATGACAGCAAATTGACGTGTATAACGCTCAAGAAGAGCCTCATATCTTATTTTTAGTTTATCTAAATCTTCCTGGTAACGTGTCTTATCATTTTCTGCAGTTGTAGTCTGCCGTTTAACAATTCCTGACGCTGAGAGCATTTCATCCAACTTATCAATAGCGTCACCGGAGATACCCTTTGCAGTGTCTGTTGAATTGGCATTTCCGCCGAAAAGAGTCACAACCTCATCAAAGTTATTTTCTAATGCATTACTTAATTTGTCATCGTCTACAGATAAAACCCCATTTCTATCAACTGAAAACCCAATATCCCTTAGTGCAGAAAAATTCTCAGAAGGAGTAGTAGAATTCGAAATCAGCATACTTCGCAGAGAGTTTTCTATCGTTCTAACCGAAGATTCTCCATAAAGGGAGCCACTTAGGATATCATCAGGGTCTTCCTGATTAGCAGGTCCTGTCAAAATTTCGAAATCAGATGTAGTCTCGTTATAAACTGTTGCCAAATCTTTAATTGCTTCCTTTAGGGCGGCAGTATCCGTAGAAATATTTACCGTTGCAGCCGCTGAAGCTGGTGCCAGCAGTTCCATGGTTACTCCTTGAATAATGTCACCAATTAGATTCGAACCTCTGTTCACTGACATTCCGTCAATTACAAGTTTTGCATCAGATGCAGATTGGATAGATGAAAAAGAAAAAGCTGCTAAGGAAGAATTTGCAGAAAATGCAGTGGATTCCGAAATTGAGACCTCTACTAACCCAGAAAGATTAGTAAACGTAGGAAATGCTATATCGCCATCTGAGCGCGTGTAGTTTATATTGAGTTGGCCATTACCACCATCACTTATCGTACGTCCTGCTGAATTGGTAATGAAACCATCTGCTTCCAAAGCTGATTTAACCCTTGCTGCAATTACACTGGGTGTTTCACCAGCCGAAACACCTACAGAAACACCAGCAACAGTAAATGAACCTGTTGACTGTGCAGTGCCAAAAACAAGATTTTGGACCTCCGGCTGAGAGCTTGTGGTAGCAATGGAGAATTCGTTTTCTTCTCCTGTCAATCCGGTTAATAATATTTTATAAGGGTCACTTCCCCCAGAACCATCATTGATAAGTTGAGCATTGAGCCCCAAAGTTGAGGCGGCAGAATTAAGTTCGCCAACTATCCCTATCGGAGTGGTAGATGCACTGCCAATGTTAATCTCTTGAAGGCCATTTCTCACTGTTTGAAAAGTTGAGGTCAAATCTGAAGACCCCACAGAAGAAACAATCAGAGCAGACGATGAAACATCTCCTTCAGAGAGTTCATACGTCACCGTCAGAGTTCCATCAGACTTTGCCTCAATTTTCCGATTTGGGTTACTACTAATAAATGAACTACCGTCTGCTTCAAGAGCCTCCTTTACCTTTGCTGCAACAGTCGCCGCAGAATCCCCTGCTCCCAACGCTATGTTT
>JAOINQ010000011.1 GCA_028139685.1 Betaproteobacteria bacterium | reverse complement strand
GATAGGGAAATTCTTTTCGGTTATTTAGAAGGCGCCAAAAGACTGATTTTGGTCGAACCGCAGCCCTTGTTGACTAAGTCACCTAAGCTTTCAGGTTTAGACGGATTAAAAATGTCAAAAAGTTATGGGAATACAATTTCTATGCGTGAAGATCCTGATAGTTTAATCATTAAGTTAAAAAAAATGCCCACTGACCCAGCGAGAGTGAAAAGGGATGATCCGGGTGACCCCGAAAAATGTCCGGTTTGGTCTTTGCATAAAATATATAGTCCAGAGCAGGCCCTTGATTGGGTAAAAGAGGGTTGTATCACGGCGTCAATTGGTTGCCTAGAATGTAAAAAACCACTCATTGAATCTATTCTAAGCGAGCAGAAAGATTTCAAAGAAAAAGCGAAACCTTATGAGGAGGATATCGGCGTTGTTAAAAACATAGTTTCTGATGGATGCGAAAAAGCGAGAGAATTAGCAAAAAATACTATGAGAGATGTGAGAGAATGTATGGGATTAGACTACACGTAAGCGCATGAAAAAAATTTCTGGGAGTATAGTTGCTATTGTCACTCCAATGAATAAAGATTGTAGTTTGGATACGACCTCTTTAAATAAATTAATTGAATGGCATATAAGAGCAGGAACAGACGGTATCGTAGTGGTAGGGACCACTGGTGAGTCCCCGACAGTTGATTTTGCTGAGCATATTGAATTAATTAAAGTTGCCTCGGAGATTATAGACGGACGAGTTGCGGTTCTAGCCGGAACGGGCGCTAACTCAACTGAAGAAGCAATTTCTTTAACTAAAGAGGCTGAACTATTTGGAGTGGACGCTTGTTTACAAGTCACCCCTTATTATAACAAGCCTAGTCAAAGAGGGTTAATTGAGCATTTTTCTAAAATTGCGAATGCAACGAAGTTGCCGGTTATCCTCTATAACGTTCCTGGAAGGACAGTTGCTGATTTGAATCACGAATCTGTAATTGAGCTATCCAAACACAAGAATATTGTGGGGATTAAGGACGCTACGGGTGATCTTAACAGGGGGCAGTGGCTTATCAAAGAAGTCGGAGCTTCTTTTAAAATATATAGCGGAGATGACCCTACAGCCGCAGCGCTTATGTTTTGCGGAGCGAATGGTAACATTTCAGTAACTGCAAATATTTTCCCGAGGACGATGTCCCTGATATGTAAGGCAGCGATTGGAGGAAATGTAGATGAGGCGAATAAGTTGAATAAAATTCTCTTGCCGGTTCACAGGGCACTCTTTTTGGAATCTAACCCAGTCCCCGTTAAGTGGCTCCTTCATAAAATCGGGTTAATAAACTGGGGAATACGGGCCCCTTTATGTGAGCCATCTTTAGAAACTCAAAATTTGTTGGAGAAAATGTTACCCTTGTTTGAAGAGTTAGAAGCTGGTTATATGAGAAATTAAGGAGTAAGGGAAGTGTTTGTTATGAGGTGGCCATTTCGTTTTGGAAGGATTTACCAATCACTGAGTTTGATTCTATTAATGTTGACCATTAATGGATGTTCTCTGTTTGGTGAAAAAAATGATTTGAATAGAGCCGTAATTAGTAGCTCAACGAATAAGGCTCTAGAAATACCGCCAGACCTTATAACGCCCGCTACTAACGATAAATATAGTTTACCCGCATCAGGTGAGGCTAGATTGTCGGATTTTAGCGATCTTGACAGTCGTAAGTTCCCGAGTGAAAATTCAAGGCTTTTACCCGCAGAAACAGAGGCTTATTTCATCAACTACGGTGGATTCAAGGTGCTACTGATTGAGAGAAGCCCAGAGGAAATTTGGGGTTTGTTGAAAAGTTTTTGGATGCAAAATGGATTCCAAATTGAAAAAGAAATGCCTGAGGTAGGTTTTATCGAGACTGCTTGGTTGGAAAGTAGAGAAAAGATCTCGGACGGCTTAATTCGGAATACACTTGGAAAAATTTTTGGTGGTCTTTATGACACCGGGGAGAAAAACAAATTTCGGATGAGAATTGAGAGGACAGAAGATGGTTTTTCAGAGATTTCTGTCGTTCATAAAGGGCTGATACAAGTTGCGTCTGACGATAGATTCGATCCAACAATAGTATGGGCAAACAGAAATGCAGACCAACAGTTAGAAGAATTATACCTTAGACGTATTATTAATTTTGTATCTGGAAAAGAGAATCAGAATGGCAAAGATATTGACGTGGTTAAAAAATCTCCTTCGACTTTAAAGGGGAATAACGACAACACCTTTGTCGAACTAGCTTTAAACTTCAACGAGGCATGGAAATCAATAGGGCTTATTTTAGACCGACTTGGCTTTGAAGTTGAGGAGCGTTTAAGAGAACAGGGTACATACCTGATTCGATACAAAAAACTCGACAAAGAAGAAAAAAAGAAGGGTTTTTTTGCAAAAATATTCTCCTCAGACAAGGAACAGTTTGATATGAACCTTTACAGAATTGAAATAAAGAATAGTGGAAATATGTCGCAGGTTTTTGTATCTGACCACGAAACTAGTGAGCGCACAAAGAGTAGTCAAAATATCTTGGCGGTAATTTACGAGCAGTTGAATTAGTGAGATTTTGTTGCCTAGCAAGTGGTAGCGAGGGAAATTGTACCCTTGTAGAGTCCTCTGAAGAGGGTGAAGCTTTGCGTGTCCTAGTTGATTGTGGTTTAAGTTTTTCTCTTTTGAAACGGAAACTTTTAGATCGTGGCATACTGCCAGAAGAGATTCATGGTGTATTCGTTACGCACGAGCATTCTGATCATTGCAAAGGAATTGTCCCAATAGTAAAGCTTTTGGAAGTTCCAGTTTTCATGACTTATGGAACCTATTTAGCAAACAAAGAGATGCGGAAAAATTTGAAACCTATCTTTTTGTCACCTCATAAAAAAGTTTTATTTAAAGGACTAAAGATAAACCCTTTTCCTGTGCCACACGATTCACGGGAGTCTGTCGCTTTAACGGTCGAAAATAACTGTTTTAAGATTGGCATCTTAACAGATGTAGGGACAATAACCAAAACCATCAGGGATGAGTTAGAAGATGTTGATGCATTAATCTTAGAGTTTAACTATGATACCGACCTATTGAGTAGATCAAAGTATCCCGAGGGATTAAAAAAGAGAATTTCATCTAAATATGGTCACTTATCAAATTCCTCCGCTGTGGGATTTGCAAAAGAATTTTTAGAGAGAGAAAGGAAAGTATTGGTCGCTGCTCATCTGAGTAGCAGCAATAATTCTCATAATTACGTTACCACGTTACTGGACCAACTATGTCACGAAAAGAAAACTCAATCATTCATTGCAGATCAGGATAATGGTACACCCTGGATTAATTTGGGTTAGTACTACTATGTTTTTTTACGAGATCGGAAAAAATTGTTTTGGTGCTTGCATAATATGAGCAATGTGCAATACCCATTATTAATAAGCTGATCGGGAGAAATAGGACGAAAAGGGACCCTTGGTCAATTTTAAATAAACTAATTAACAATGCTATGAAAATAGAGATGCCAACCAAGATCATTATCCATGTGAGCAAGTATGTTATAAAACTTTTCCAGTTTAAGAGGACTGCAAAAAATGAGTAAAACATGGCCTTAAGTGAATTCAAGTTACCCCACACAACAAGTTGGGGGGCAAACCAGAAGATCATTTGGATAGGAATATAAAGTATTAATACTGTTAAAATTTTAATGTTAAAAAAGCTTCCACTTTGCGTTTCACTTTTTATCTGCAAGTCTGGATTGTTGACTAGATTAATAAGTGACTTATCGTTCAAGAGCATAATTAACATAAATATTAAAAAGAGAGAACCACAGTAGTAAAATCCCAAAAGTATGAGATCAAATTTTTTTGAACCGGTAAAGCCGGAAATTATTATTCTCGGGGGCACCGGCTGGTTTTGATCTACTGCTCTGGCTAAACAAATAAAGCCGAAAGCTATTCCTGGAGAGATGACTAACGAAACTAGTAGTCCGACTATGGGAATGAGACCAAATAAAAACATGGCTGTCCAGTATGCTAGCAAAGTTAGAATCCAGACTAATGGTTGTTTCTTAAATATATTATAACCATGTAATAACCAATCTCTTCCTTCAAATACAGCTACAACATTAGGCTGGATTTTATTCATTTCCATAGTTTGTCTCGCCTCTTCTCTTTTTCAATATTATTTCGAATTGCTCTGGGTTTTTTGGGCTTAGTAAAGATGCCTCTCTCGGTTGATGCCAGTCGAAAAGTCTAGAAATCCAAAATCGTAAGGCTGCTCCTCTCAACATCATCGGTAGAGCATTCTTTTCCTCAGGAATGAGTTGTCTGATGCTTTCATAGCCACTTATCATATTATCAAAGTAATCTTTTTTGAAGCTTCCAAAAGCTACGTCTTCTGTTGATATAGCCCAATCATTTAGAGTTACAGCTAGGTCATAACAAAGTACATCAATTCCAGCAAAATAAAAATCTATTAACCCACTTAGCTGATACTTTTCTGTTGAGTGTTGTTGGTCTGTTGTATCTTCTTGCCTAAAATCTTTGGCGAAAAGGACGTTATCTTTAAAAAGATCCCCGTGAACCATTGCCGTAGGTAATATTTTAAATATGCTTGATTCTCTAAAAACGGTTTGCTTTGCAATCTCAGAGGATAGTAATTTTTTTTGATCCTCAGACATAAACTGCAGAATTTGCGACGATGTGGTTTTACACCATTCAAAACCTCGACAATTAGGTTTTACATTCTGAAACTCGGTTGCATCTAAATGTGTCTGAGCTAAAGCCTGGCCTACCTGGTAACAGTTTTCAGGTGTAGGTTTTTCAATAGTGATTCCCTCTAGAGCAGTTACTAGTGTTGCTGGCTTCCCCTTAAATATTCTAATCACTTGATTAGAACTGCTAATGATTGGCATAGGACAGAGTGTTTTTCTGCTTGATAAAAAAAGCATAAATTCGAGATAAAATTGCGCTTCGTTTAAGGATAGCTTTTCAAAAATCGTTAAAACATATTTTCCACTAGACATAAAAATAAAATAGTTTGTATTTTCTATACCCGCCTGGATGCCCTCAAACCCCAGCAAATTACCTAATTTGTAGTTTTTTAGAAAATCTTCGAGTTCAGAGTGCGAAATTTTTGAAAATACGGCCATAATAAAGTATTGTCTTGTTTGCTTTGAGTTTATTGTAAATCGGGAAACTAATGGAAAAAAGTGTGGAAAAATTGACATCTCACCAGATAAAAAACTTGTTTTTAAAGTTTTTCGTTGAAAAAGGTCACCTCCATGTTCCGAGCTCTACTTTAGTTCCGGAAAATGATAAGAGCTTACTTTTCACGAATAGCGGAATGGTTCAGTTCAAGGAGGAGTTTCTAGGGGTTAGATCACCCCCCAATACCAAGGTTGTAACTTGTCAGAATTGCTTAAGGGCGGGAGGCAAGCATAACGATCTGGAGAATGTTGGGTATACCGCACGACATCACACTTTTTTTCAAATGTTAGGAAATTTCTCCTTTGGTGATTACTTTAAAGATACAGCAATTACCCTTGCATGGGAGCTTCTTACAGATATTTATAAATTAGATCCAAAAAGGTTAATTGTGACTGTCTATGATGATGATGAGGAAACTTACAGAATTTGGAGGAGCAAGATAGGCATATCGGATTCGAGAATTTTGAAAATTGGGGATAATAAGGGCGGTCGTTACTCAAGCGATAATTTCTGGCAAATGGCGGATACGGGACCTTGCGGTCCTTGCACAGAGATTTTTTTTGATTACGGTCCGACCGTTAAAGGCGACCTACCGGGAACTTCAAATGAGGGAGATAGATTTGTAGAAATTTGGAACCTGGTATTTATGCAATTTTATAAGGATAAGAAAGGAAGAATTTCGAAACTACCTAACCAGTGTGTGGACACGGGGATGGGGTTGGAGAGAATTTCTTCAGTTCTTCAAGGAGTTACGGATAACTATCAAACCGATACCTTTTACCATTTGATGTCCGGCGCGGCAAAATTATTGAAAGTTGAGGAGCTAGATACCATCTCATTAAAAGTAATATCAGATCACATAAGATCAATATTTCACTTGTTACGTGAAGGAGTCAGCCCAGGTAACGAGGGCCGGGGTTATGTGCTTAGGAGAATCATTCGGAGGGCGGTCAGATATGCATATAAGTGCGAGGTTAGAGATACATTTTTGGCAGATATGGTCGACATATTTCTTATAGATTTCTCTGAGGAAATTAGCGCGAAAGAAATAAAACTCATCAAATCACAAATAACTACCGAGGAGGAAAAATTTAGCACAACTTTTTTCCGTGGTATGGAGATTCTCTACCATCAAATTAAATTAACTCACGATAAAGTTTTGAGCGGGTCGACTGCCTTTCTGCTATACGATACATATGGTTTTCCAATTGATCTTACGGTTGATATTTGTAAAGAGAAAAAGATAGAAATTAATATCGAAGAATTTAATGTGTTAATGAAAGAGCAGAAAGAACGGTCCAAAGATAAAAATCAATTTCAACAGGCAATTCAGGTGAATGAGCCAAATTTACAGACTGAATTTGTCGGTTATGATTGTTCTTCTGTTGATTCCGAAGTATTAGGCATATTTAAAGATCATGAAAAAATAGCAGAGCTCAAAGAAGGGGAAAGAGCATATTTGGTTTTAGAAAAATCTTGTTTCTATGCAGAATCTGGAGGACAAATTGGTGATACTGGAATAATCACCTCACCCTCAGCACAGGTATCAGTCCTTGATACAAAAAAATTTAATAGAATGTTTCTGCACGATTGTATTGTTGAGAAAGGCACCCTAAAGGCAACGCAAAATGTTTCAGTCCATATAGATAAGCTTAAAAGGGAGATGGTGATGCGAAATCACTCGGCAACTCACCTTCTTCACTTTGCTTTGAGACAGGTTCTAGGTGATCACGTGGTACAGAAAGGATCTCTTGTTACCGAGGAGAGAACAAGGTTCGATTTTTCACACGACTCCAAAATTGATGCGGCAACTATTGCTTCCGTAGAGAATATCGTAAATGAGATAGTTAAAAATAACACCATGACCGAGATTAAAAATATGGAGTATTCTGAGGCCGTTGATTATGGTGCCTTAGCTCTTTTTGGAGAAAAATATGAGGACCGTGTGAGGGTTTTGAAAATCGGACCGTCTATTGAGTTATGCGGGGGTACCCATGTATCTCGAACAGGTGATATTGGATTTTTTAAAATTATCTCAGAAGGAAGTGTTTCAAGTGGCGTTAGAAGAATAGAGGCTGTTTCCGGAAAAGCTGCAGAGGAATATGTCATGGCATTAGAGAGGACTCTCCGTGAGACCTCTCTAGTACTGAAAGTACCGCATCATAAAATTCTCGATAAAGTTAAGCAGTTAAATGATGACTTAACGCAGATAGCAAAAGAAATAAGGTTGCTCAAATCTGAGCAAGTCAAAACACAGAAATTATCGATAATCGAAGCTCTCGAAAAGATGGAAGATCCAAAAATTTTGTCACTGGTCGTCCACTCAGCCGACGTTTCTGATTTAAGAGAAATAACAGATGAGATAAACACAAGATTTAAAAAGTTTGCCATTGTTTTAGGCACTGTTAGTCCCGGAAAAGTATTGTTGGTTTCGAGGGTGTCGAAAACGTTAGTTGATACTGTATCAGCAAAAGAAGCTTTGGATTTGTCAGCTAGAATCATTGGCGGTAAAGGCGGAGGTAGAGCAGATTTTGCTCAGGCTGGCGGAAGTATAATTGAGAATATTGACCTAGCCTTTAAGGAAGCAGAACAATATTTTTCTCAAAGACTAGGGAAAGATCATGACAAATGAGGAGGGAACTCAGGAGTTAGATTTGAGTGGATTGAACTGCCCACTACCTGTGTTAAAAACAAAAAAAAAGTTATCTTCGATGAATACGGGTGAAAAACTATTGGTAGTTTGTACCGATCAGGGCTCATTCGATGACTTTAAATATTTCTGTGATCATTCAGGCCATAGGTTAGTGTCAAGAGAAAGGACTGAAGATAAAATTGTTTTTCTTATTGAACGGAAATAATTCACTTTTTTACATCTGCCGCAACAGTGAAGGCATCTGAAAAAAAGTTTTTTTCTCCTAAATTCAGTTTTTTCGTCAAATCGTCAAACGCTGCATTAACCATCAAGGGAGAGCCGCAGGCGTATACATTATAATCTACTAAAGAGTTGTGGTCCTCCATAAGGGCATGATGGACAAACCCGGTCCTTCCTTTCCAGTTATCCTCGACAGCAGCTTCACTTACCACGGGAATGTATGTGAACTTAGTAATTTTTTTAGACCAATTCTCGATATTTTCTGATAGGTACAAATCTTTGGGTTTCCTGACGCCCCAATAAAGAGAAATGTTGTACTGTAAATTCTCTTGAGTAAGATTTTCAATTATCGCCTTGATCGGTCCGATTCCTGTCCCGCTGGCTAGGAATATTATATTTTCATTGCTATTTTTTCTAAAATAGAAAGTTCCTAGAGGTCCTTCAAGCCTCAATATTTTTTTTTCTTTAATCTCGACTTTACTTTCATTCTGAAATCCAAAAATAGAGTCTGTAAAAAGTCCTCCAGGGTTATGTTTTACGTGAAGTTCAATTAGGTTATCCTCTTGCGGTGCATTTGCCATAGAGTAACTTCTTCGCTTATCCCCTTCCAAAAGAATGTCGATATACTGTCCGGGTAAAAAAGAAAATTTTTGGTTTGCAGGAAGTCTTAAATAAATTATCGCAATATCGTCGGTCACCTTTTTGACATTCTCAACTCTACATGGAAGCTTTTTCGGCTGGTATTCCTTTGCAACGGATAACAAATTAGCAGTTATCGCCACATCAGTGGTTGGTTTTGCTGTACATAAGAGTATTGACCGTGATTTTTTTTCAAATTCAGATAGCGCCCTTTTCTGGTACGTTCCATAATCAACTTCTCCTGAAGTGATTTTTGCTTTGCAGGAGCCACATGCACCATCTTTACATCCATAAGGTACAACTAAACCATTTTTTAGGGCAGCCGATAGAATCGTTTCCTCGTCATTGACTTGAAAGCTAACGTTGCCGGGGTTTATAGTTACTGTTTTCATGGAGTTATTTTAACAAAGCAAATCGTTGTGATTGAACTAATAATAACAACCCTATTATAAGGGCGGAAATTGGCGGGAAAAATGCTATCACCGAGGGAGCCCAGGTATTTAGCACTCCCAAATGTGAAACGAGACCATTCAATAGATGGAAGAATATCCCGAACAGCACTCCCACGAATATTTTAATTCCTATATTTCCTCCTCTTGTTTGAATAAAGGCAGCTGGTGTGGCTATCAACAACATAATCCAGATAAGTAGTGGATATACTATCCTTTTCCAAAAAAGAATTTTGTATGAGTTTGCATCTTGATTACTATCCTCTAAATATGTTGCGTAACTACTTAACTCTCTTGCTGACATCTTTTCGGGATTTATTGTTAAAGCATAAAAGGTACTCTCAGTAATATTTGTTGAAAGTATGACGTTATCAACTTGCTTTTCTGCTATAGACATCGGCTCTGATACGTCAAGAATGGTGGGCTCCGTTAAATTCCAACTGTAAGAGAAAACCCCTTCATCAGCAACATTGTTTTTTTGAAAAAACCCACTTTTAGACGTGATTTTTCTTATTAGTTTGTTTTGCTTGTCAAATTCATAAACTAAAACAGAAGAAAGTTTTCTATCAAAACCAATCTGGCCTATATTTATGATCCGTTCATTAGCATCGTTTTCTATTTTCTTATAATTTAAAACATCTCTAATCCAATAGCCAGTTTGAAGTTCTATTGTTTGGTGCAGACCGCCACCGGACTTAACTTGACTAAGTTTACTAACGGAGTAAGGCATAACAAATTCAGATAAAAAAATGGTGAGTATAACAAGGGGGATTCCTCCTGTGATGATTACTTTTATAAAATGGCGAGTAGAAAAGCCACTTCCGAAAAAGACCACAAACTCAGAATTAGCGGCTAAAGAGGCAAAGCACCACAAACTACCTATAAGTGTGGCAATTGGAATAACATCATAAATGATACTCGGAGCATTTAGAATTTGCGAATAAAAGATATTTTCCAATTTTATTTCATAGCTATTTAGATTTTCTAGTTCAGCTATGAAAGAAAAAAAAGAAAAGAGAACAGTAAATCCGAATGTAATGACAAAAACTTTTCGTAACAAATCGGACACAAGGTATTTAGTTATTAATGTCATTTTATAATTTGTAATATCCTTGTATTGATTTCTCCTTCTCTGTACCGGGAAAAAATACGGGCAAGAAACATGATTATTACAGGAAGAACCATTTGACTTATTAACCAATTAATTGAACCTTTGATGATCAGAGCCTGAAAAATACCCAGCAAATGATTTGCACTCAGAAAGATTAATATAGCGGTAAAAATATGCAAAATTTTTAACTGTTTGCCCCCTCCTAATGATAAAGGGACTGCCAGAAATGGCAGGAATGCACAGAGAAAAATTGTTCCCGTTCGCATGAAGAGCTCTGCAAGGTCTGGATCTGTCGAACGATTAAATAATGTCGCTGAATCTGTACTTTTTATTCGTTTTTGCAGCGTGTAGTTTTTTGGAGGATTTTCTAGAGACATTCGATATGTATCAAATACCGTAAATTGATAATCTTTAGTTTGATTGGCCTGTTTGATATCAAAACGAGAACCGTTCCTCAAGATTATCCACGGAGTCTCGTTTATAAAGGAAATTTCTCCTTTTCCTCCCAAAATGACAGTTTCCCTATTTGTACCCGTTTGTATTTTTACAAATACCAAACCGAGTTTCATTGATTCTTTTTCGGTTCTCTCAAAAAAAATAATTCGATTACCTTTGGAAAATTCTGAAAATCTTCCCGCAGAATATTGCTTTAGGCTACTATCATTTTCTGCTTGTAAACGCAGTTTGTCAGCTTGGTACCGAGCCCAAGGGGTCGCGAAAAGCGTCGTAACCGCCGTAAACAAAACCAAAGGCAAGACAAATTTGATTATCGTGGGCGTAAAATCAAACAGGCGCATGCCAGACGTTCTGAGAATGATAAGTTCATTATCATTCTGAAGTCTAGTAAACGTAATAAAAACCGCCAAGAAAGCTGTTAGAGCAATAATTGTTCCGATAGAGCTAAAAGTTGAGAAGAGAATTAATGGCAGTACGATGTCCGGGGTCGTCTCTCCGCTAGCGGCATTACCCAATGTTCTCACAAGAGCCATTGTCAGAACAACGGTAAAAAGGGAGCAGAAAATTACCCCTCCCTGAAACCTTAATTCTTTTAATATCGATCTTTTAGTGACCACAGGTTATATAATAATAATTTTATATAAAGGTATTGTGTCATGATAAATGGTTTAGATACAATTAGAACAAAGAGAGTAAGTTCAAAAACTACCGAAATACAAAGGACAACAGCGGAGAAAATGAAAATCTCGGTTTTCAATCAATCTATTGACAAAGCTCCTTCTGTTGATTGTTTTTTGATACCGATATTTGCAGGGAAAGGCACTGCTCGTATGACAGCCATCGCCTCTTCTGTGAATAAATTATGTGAAAAAACAATTGAACGAGTTTTAAAATCGGGTGACTTCAAAGGAAAGCTAGGCGAAACATTGGTCTTGCGAGATATTGTCGGGGTTACTTCAAAAAAGATTTTGTTGGTCGGATTAGGCCAAGAGTCTAATTTTGATGGGAAAGCTTTTGCCAGCGCCATTTGTGCTGCTATTAAGGCTACTGCCGATTCTTTGACGATAAAGAAAGTTTTGTCATTTTTAACTCAGGTAAAAGTAAAAGGAAGAGACAGTAGATGGCTAATAAAAACGCATGCAAGTGAAAGTTTGCGAGTGCTATATAAATTTGAAAGATTTAAGACTGAACAAAACGGTGTTGAGGAGGATGACGGGAAGAAATTAAAACTAGAAAATAATTCATTAAAATCATTGCAGATTTCGGCGCCAGGCAATATATCAACTGCGGAATCGTCGAGGGCAATCAAAGATGCTGTTTGTCTTGCAAACGGGGTTGAATTAACTAGAGATCTGGGGAATTTGCCACCTAATATTTGTACCCCCGGGTATATTCGAGATGTAGCTAACAGTCTTACAAAAGGTACGAAATTAAAATGTGAGATTTTTGATAAAAAGAAATTAGAAAAACTTGGTATGGGATCTTTTCTCGCTGTGGCTCAAGGCTCGGTCCAGCCACCTTATATGATTGTTCTTACACACAATGGCGGTAAGGCAAAAGAGGCACCGATAGTTTTGGTGGGTAAAGGAATAACATTTGATTCAGGAGGAATATCAATAAAACCCTCCGCTGCGATGGATGAAATGAAATACGATATGTGCGGCGCGGCAACAGTCCTAGGTCTTATGAAGACTGTGGCTGAGAGCGGTATAAAAAGAAATATCATAGGTGTTGTCGTTACTTGTGAAAATATGCCAAGTGGGACTGCGACCCGTCCGGGTGATATCGTCACTTCGAAATCAGGTCGAACAATTGAGATACTAAATACGGACGCCGAAGGGAGGCTAATTCTTTGCGATGCTCTTACTTATGTAGAACGTTTCAAGCCAAAGGCAGTGATTGACATTGCAACTCTGACAGGAGCTTGCGTAATTGCTTTGGGAGGTGTCAATACAGGTCTTTTTTCTGCTGATGATCAACTTGCGGCTGCTCTAACTGAGGCTGGGAAAAAATCTTTAGATCCGGCCTGGCGTCTGCCTTTAGAGGAGGAGTATCAGGAACTCATTAATTCTCCGTTCGCTGATGTTGCTAATGTTGGTGGTCGGGAAGCAGGCAGTGTTACTGCTGCTTGTTTTTTGTGGAGATTTGCGAAAAGTTATCCATGGGCACACTTGGATATTGCTGGAACTGCATGGTTGAGTGGTAGTAAGAAAAATGCAACTGGCCGACCTGTTCCACTGTTGTGGGAATTTGTTTCAGAATATTAAAATTGACCAGAATCGATTTTTACTATGACGTCAAAGATATAATTTCGTTTGCAAGTCGAATAGCCCGAAAACTATACTATGAGAAGGTTATTTCAGTTAAACACCCACTGGTTATTCGCTGCAAGAATCAGTCCCACTGTAAAGAGGTAGGTTATTCGATTTATAGTTTTTCAAAGAAAGATTTTTTACCTTGCGCAGAGTTTTCTGACAAGAGCGCAGATTTATTTCCCATAATCTTGTCAACAGTTTCGGAGATACCATTATGGGCAGATGACATCGTTGTTTTATTAAATTTAGATACAAAAATCGAAACAACTTTTAGCTCGTACTGTAGGGTCATAGAGATCGTTGATCAAACCGAACTCAACCGACAAAAAGGACGTGAAAGATATAAATATTATAAGGAACGAGGCTATGAAATTTTTGGCCACAGAGTTGATAGATGAATAAAGCTAATCGAAAAGTTTATGACCCTTCTGACATCGAAAAAAGATGGATTCATGAATGGGAGTCTAGATCGTTATACTCGATGTCGAAGGATAATAATATAGACGACAAAACTTTTAGTATTCAGCTTCCTCCTCCAAATGTCACAGGTACTCTTCACATGGGCCACGCATTTAATCAGACCCTTATGGATATTTTAGTGAGGTGGAACAGAATGCTCGGAAAAAAAACTATTTGGATCCCTGGAACTGATCATGCTGGCATTGCCACTCAGTTGGTTGTTGAACGTAATTTAGAATCTGAAGGCTTGAAAAAAGAGGATTTAGGTAGAGACAAATTCATACAAAAAGTTTGGGACTGGAAAAAAGTATCTGGGGATACCATTACGAATCAAATGAGACGTTTGGGCTCTAGTTGTGATTGGGATTCGGAATATTTTACGATGGATGATACCCGCTCCAAAGTGGTTCAGAAAGCTTTTGTAACGTTGTTTAACCAAGGTCTGATATATCGTGGCAACAGGTTAGTAAACTGGGATCCCGTTCTTATGACTGCCATATCAGACCTAGAAGTGGTTACTGAGGACACGGATGGATTCATATGGACAATAAAATATCCATTAGTAGATAAAGAAAATTCGAGACCTATTGATACGGAAACCGTTAGTGTGGCTACCACCCGCCCGGAAACCATTCTAGGTGATGTAGCAGTTGCTGTTAACCCTCATGATGAACGATACAAAGAGTTAGTGGGGAGACTAGTGAAAGTGCCGATAATTAACCGCGCTGTGCCTATTATTGCTGATGAATCTGTTGACATGGATTTTGGTACTGGCTGCGTAAAAATTACTCCTGCGCATGACTTTAATGATTATGAAGTTGGTAGGAGACACTCATTAGAGAGCATTAACATATTAACTAAAGACGGAAAAATAAATGACAATGCTCCTACTAGATTTGTAGGATTTGATCGATTTGTTGCTAGAGAACAGATATTGAAAGAATTACGAAATGAAGGCTATCTGGTGTCTCAAAAAAAACATAGATTGGCACTTAAGAAGGGAGATAGGAGCGGAACTGTTATAGAACCCATGTTAACCAAACAGTGGTTTATCGATGTGAACAAAAAAGCACCACACGATACGCCGAGTGCAGGAAAGTCTTTTGCTGAGCAAGGGCTAGAAGCTCTTTCAAATGGGAATCTCCGTTTTGTTCCAGATACATGGAAAAATACTTACCGGAGTTGGTTTGCGGATTTACAGGATTGGTGTGTATCAAGACAGCTTTGGTGGGGACATCAAATTCCTGCATGGTACAAACTTAATTCAAAAGGTGAGGTTATTGAAGAAGGAAAAGTGTATGTAGCATCGTCCAAGTTAGCAGCTAAAAAATTAGCTGAAGAAGACGGTTGGCATGGTGAATTACTACAAGAAACTGACGTTTTAGATACATGGTTTTCCTCTGCACTCGTTCCATTTTCTTCTTTGATGGATGAAGATTTTTCGTGGGATGAAAATAGTGGTGTTCCAAAATTGAATAAAAATCTTGAGTGTTTTTTACCCTCTTCTGTTCTAGTTACCGGGTTTGATATTATTTTTTTCTGGGTAGCGCGTATGGTGATGATGACAAGTCACTTCACAGGAAATATTCCTTTTAGAGATGTATATATTCATGCATTAGTTAGAGATTCTGAGGGTAATAAAATGAGCAAGAGTAAAGGCAATACGCTTGATCCTTTGGATATAATTGACGGAATTTCATTGGAAAAACTTCTGGCTAAAAGGTGTAAAGGTCTAATAACTGTAAAAGATTCGAGTGTTGTGCGTGAAAGGACAAAAAAAGAGTTTCCAAACGGCATTAATGCTTATGGTGTGGATGCCCTTCGATTTACTTTTGCAAGCATGGCTAGCCCAGGGAGAAACATTAATTTTGACCTATCTAGATGTGAGGGATATAGGAATTTTTGCAATAAACTGTGGAACGCATATCGGTACATTCTAATGCAATGTGAGGGAAGGGATAATGGTATAGGCTTATGTGGAGGTGATTGTGGGATTGAGGGAAATTTATTTTTTTCGCGTTTTGATCGATGGATAGTATCGAAGCAAAATTTAGTTTTTCAAAAGATATCAGATAATCTAGAGAATTATCGGTTTGATTTAGCCTCTAAAGAACTTTATGAATTTATTTGGAATGATTTTTGTGACTGGTATCTTGAGATATGCAAGACACAGTTAAGCGTAAATAGAGATAATTTAAATAGAGCTACACGAAGATCGATGCTGAGAGTTTTTGAATCATCCTTAAGGCTACTCCATCCTTTTTTACCTTTTCTCACTGAGGAAATTTGGCAGTCGGTTGCAAAGCTTGCTGGAAGATCTACAAGACTTAACAACAGCGAAAATGACTCAATCATGTCTAAAGATTTTCCTGTGCAGGATAAAAAGAAAATAGATGAGATGTCTTTAGCCTACATGACCAATTTTCAAAATATCGTAGTTTCGATTCGAACACTAAGGTCCGAAATGCAACTTTCACCTAGTGAAAGACCTGAAGCGATATTTATTGTTAAGGAGAGTGTCCCGCTAATTAATTATTCTGGGGAAGACGAACAGACGAGCCTCTTTTCAGAAAAATTAGGTTTTGATTGTATTCAAAATTTAGCTAAACTTAGTGTTATTAGTGTTGTAGAAAGTCTTCCTCCAGACATGAATCATGTGCCATTTCAGGTGGTCGGCGATGTAAAAATTTTACTCAAAGTAAAGATCGATAAAAATCTAGAAGTTAGCAGGTTGCAGAAGGAGATAGATAGACTCAACCTCGAGCTTGTAAAAGTTGAAGAAAAGTTATCAAACAAATCATTTGTTGAAAAAGCCCCGGAAAAAATTGTAAATTCACAGAAAGAAAAACGCACGGAATATTCAATGAAAATCTCTGAGCTAAACGAACGATTGGGTAGCATTAATTTATAGATAAATCTTTTAAAATTGTTCCCGTCGGAGTTTTTTTATTTTTGACTTTAATTGGCGCATCCTCCGAAACAAGAAAACCTCCTTTATTTCCGCCCTCAGGTCCTAGTTCAATCATCCAATCAGCTTCTGTCCATATATCGGTGTTATGCTCGATAATGACGAGTGTATTACCCGTTTCAACAAGTTTCCTCAGGATTGAAATAAGATTTTTCACATCTGCCATATGCAATCCGATAGTTGGTTCATCAAAGACATAAAGTGTTTTTTCGGAACTTTTTGCTTTTTGAAGTTCTGCTATTAGTTTTAATCGTTGTGCCTCACCTCCAGATAGAGTTGAGCTAGGTTGTCCTAGTCTCAGATAGCCCAACCCAAAGTTAGACATTAATTGTAATCCATTACTAATTTTTCTGTGATTTGAAAAAAATGCACAAGCCGCTTCTACGCTCATATTAAGTACGTCAGAAATACTTTTTCCTTGCCAAAGGACCGATCTAATTTCGTGCTCAAACCGATTCCCATCACATGATTCGCACTTTGTCGAAACATTCGGAAGGAAGTTCATCTGAACACTTTCTACTCCTAGTCCTTTGCACGTCTTGCATCGCCCATCACCAGAGTTATAGGAAAAGTATGAAGCATTCCAACCTTTCGTTTTTGCTCCGTTAGTTTCAGCAAAAATTCTTCTAATATCGTCCCAGATATTAATATATGTTGACGGTGTTGATCGAGGAGTTTTGCCTATCGGAGATTGATCTACTTCTAAGATTTTATCAAAGCTTTCCCAATTTATTATTCTTTGACAAAAGAATAGTTCAGGTACTGCCTTATCATCTGAATTTGTTCTGTTGCCTAAAAGGTTTTTAATATTTCTTGTAAGAACTCCCTTCAAAAGAGAGGATTTCCCGCTTCCAGACACCCCGGTAAGTACGTTTAACTTGTTCAATGCGAACCGAGCGTTAATATTCTTCAAATTATTAAGATATGCCCCCTCTATTTTCAGAAACTCTGCTGTAGAGGATTTGTTTAAGATTTTGGTTTTACTTGATGCTCGTAAATATTCTCCAGTTAATGAAGATTCATTTTTTTTAATTGACTGAGGCGTTCCGTAGGCAACAATTTTTCCGCCAAATTCTCCTGCGCCTGGCCCAACATCTATCACATAATCTGCTTTTAAGATGGTTTCAATATCATGCTCAATAATCACGACAGAGTTGCCTCTTTTTTTTAATTCCTCAATTGCTTGGAGCAAAACCTGATTATCTCTAGGATGTAGACCTATGGTGGGTTCATCGAGGACATAACAGACGCCGTTGAGATTAGAGCCTAACTGAGCAGCGAGCTTTATTCTCTGTAGTTCTCCTCCTGAAAGAGTCGGAGCACTTCGATTGAGTGTGAGGTAATTCAAACCAACTCTAATTAAAAAATTTAGTCTAGATTCTAATTCAGATGTTATTTTTTTTGAAATTGTTTTCTCTCTAGAGTTTAGTAGAGATGGCAGGGCTCGAATCCACTCATGCAAGTTTTTAATAGAAATATTCGATAAATCAGAAATTGACGATTCATTGATACGGACGGATCTGGATACTGGGTTAATTCTATCTCCATCACAATCATAACAAGCTTCACTGTTTATTGAGGAGGACTGGTTTTCTGCTAAGTAGTTATCATTACTTGGACTTAGATCATTTTCGTCATAGAATCCTGCTGTAATTTTTCTACCTGTTCCTAAACATGAAGAGCACCATCCCAATTTAGAATTAAATGAAAACATCCTGGGGTCAAGGTCGTCAAATGCTCGCTCACATGTTGGACAACTTCTATTTAAGGAAAATAAGAATTTTTGACTCTTTGTAAATCTCTCAGTTTTATTGGGTTTAGCATGATTTACACTTTCTAACTCAATCTGTCCATTTCCAATATCAAGTCCTTCTCTAATTTTTTCCTGGATCCATTCTGTATTGTCTGATTTAATAACGATGTCTGCGATGTGTAGCTCAATCGAATGTTCTTTATACCTTTCCAACTTTGGAAAATTTTTTACCTCATAAAGAATATTATCCACTCGTATATAATTGTAGTTTCTCGTGAGCGCCCAGTTAGCTAGTTCCCTGTAAGTTCCTTTTCGCTTTTTTACAAGAGGTGCAAAAAGTTTCACCTTCTTATTTTTTAATAATTTAAATATGGTTTCGACTATCTGTGAATCTGTTTGTGCGTTTACGGATTGATTGCAATCAGGACAAAATTGCTTTCCGATGGCTACATATAACACTCTTAAAAAGTGAGAAATTTCGGTCAATGTTCCGACGGTACTTTTCAAACCACCTCGTGTTACTCGTTGTTCAACAGCAACTGTTGGAGGTATATTTGTCAAGCGGTCAAAATCTGGTCTTGATGCTGGTTGAATAAATTGTCGTGCATATGCATTTAGTGATTCTAGGTACCTTCTTCTTCCCTCTGCGTACAAAATATCGAACGCTAGAGTAGATTTTCCACTACCAGAGACACCGGTAATAACAACAATCTTGTTAAGTGGTATTTTTATCGATAGGTTTGATAGATTGTTTTCGCGAGCATTTTCAATGAATATTTCTTTTTTTTCCAAATCATTATTCTTTTTTAGTGACGAAGTTTTCGTCTTTATTGATTGGTTTGTTAGAAGTTCATTTAATGCTAACCCTGTATTCGTTTTTGTCTTCATGAGTTGTGAAAGAGTATTTTGTATCAGTACTTTGCCTCCGTGTATCCCAGCCCCAGGTCCGAGCTCAATTATCCAGTCGGCGCATGAAATAAATTCCAAACAGTGTTCAATTACGACAACCGTATGTCCCTCATCTAGGAGTTTTTCAAGTGCAAACACAAGTTTTTCCACATCTGCAAGGTGAAGGCCAGTCGTTGGCTCATCAAAGATAAATAATATAGATTTGTTTGAATCGACAGATTTTCTTTTTTTCGAATTAAGATGCTCAGCTATTTTAAGCCTCTGTAATTCTCCACCAGACAATGTAGATATTGATTGTCCAATTCTAAGGTAATCAAGTCCTACAGTTTTTAGTTGATTCAGTTTGTTTTTTATATTGTCATATTCAATAAAAAAATCGTATGCTTCAGATACAGTAAGGTTCATAACATCATGAATGGAGAGCCCTCGTAGCTTGATCTCTAAAATATCATTCTTATATTTTTGTCCTTTGCAGCTAACACACTCTAAATAAATATCGGATAAAAACTGAAGCTCGATTTCTTCATAGCCTGTACCATCACAGGAACTACATCTTCCGAGATTTGAATTAAAACTAAAATGACTGCTCGTATACTTTCTTGCTTTCGATTCTTCAAGTCTTGAAAAGAGCTCTCTAATAGGAGTAAAAACTCCGATATACAAAGCAGCGTTAGATCTAGAATTCTTTTGGAGAACTTTTTGACTTGCATAAACTACGTCAAAAAAACTTTCATATCCTGAGAGTTCAGAGAAAGTCCCCTTGATTGGTTCTAACTTTCCAATTGAGCGAGACAAAGCGGGAAAAATAATATTTTCAACGAGAGTGGATTTTCCACTTCCCGAAATACCTGTGATACAGGTCAGTTTATTTTTTGGAAATCTTATATCAATATTTTTAAGATTATTACTCTTAATCTTACGAATTTCAACATATCCAGTTCCTCGTTCTAATTTACTACTTTTTTTCTTTAGGAACCCCTTCTTTCGAAGAAATTTCCCGGTAACGGTATTTGACAATAATAGACTATCGTACGATCCACTGAAGCAAATTTCTCCTCCCTGCTCTCCCGGGCCGGGCCCTATTTCAAAAATCATATCAGCTTCGGCAATCATCTTACTGTCGTGCTCTACTATGAGAATCGTGTTACCCATGTTCTTTAGTTTTTTTATAACATTAACTAAGTTACTTATGTCTTTATGATGTAATCCGGTAGAGGGTTCATCTAAAATAAAAAGCGTATTCGTGAGTGACGATCCAAGGGCGGTAGTCAAATTAATCCTTTGAACCTCACCTCCTGATAGTGTTCTAGATTGCCTGTCTAATCTCAGGTAATTTAATCCAACCTGATTTAGATAGCTCAATCTAGTGTTTATCTCGTAAAGGATAAGAGTTGTAGCTTTGATTTTTCCAGAAGAGAGGTTACTTTGTTTTATTTCTTTCAAAAAGAGCTTAATCTCTGATTCCACATCTGCTAATTCCAAACAAGACCATTCATGAATATCTTTTTCCCTGATTTTCCAATTGAGCGGTTCTTTTTTTAGCCTTTTCCCTTCGCACTTCTGACAGTCATCATATGACCTGTATCTCGAGAGAAAAACACGGACATGCATTTTATAAGATTTCTTTTCCATTTTTGAAAAAAAAGAGTAAATGCCTCTCCAGTTTGATTTGGTAAATCCACTCTTTTCATGTGATCCCTCGAGAATCCATTTTTTTTGTTTTGCACTAAGTTTTTGATAGGGTATATCGATAGGCACACTCTCTATTTCTGAACACTTCAATAGATCAGATTTATATTTTTTGTAAGCTTCTGAATTAAACGGTTTTATTGCTCCCTCTGCCAGACTTATTTTTTCATCAGGAATTATAAGAGATAAATCAAGTCCGATTGTTTTACCAAATCCCTTACATGCCTCACATGCTCCTATTGGAGAGTTGAATGAAAATAATGCGGGTCTCGGTCTTTTGTATGAAATTTTACATGTTGAACATGCGAATATCGTGACGCATGTGCGCAATAAATCCATGGTTTCAAGATCTACGATTTCAAAATAATTTTTCCCAAGTTTACTTGCTAGTTCCAAAGCCTCAAGAATTGCCCCAATATCGATTTTATTTGTTATAGCAAATCTTCCAGCTACTACTTTCGCAACAGTTTTGCTCCGAGAAAAAATTTTTGTAAAACCCTGGGAGGATAGCCATGTTTCAAACTCTTCATTGGAAAACTTTGGAGGTTTTTTTACACTAAAGATTACCGCAATCTTTTTTCCTTTGAGTTTTTTGACAAAGTCAGCAAGCTCGTGAATACTATCACTTTTGATTTCTTTGCTACATTTTTCGCAGTACAGCTTTGCCGCTCTTGAAAAAAGCAGTTTAAAATAATCGGAAAGTTCAGTCATCGTTCCAACAGTTGAACGAGACGTTTTCACAGGATTTAATTGTTCGATTGCGATAGAAGGCAGCAACCCACTGATTTCTTCAATTTTTGGCTTATCTACTCTGTCTAGGAATTGTCTAGCATAAGATGAAAAAGTTTCAATGTACCTTCTTTTGCCCTCAGCACTTATAGTATCAATTACTAAACTACTCTTGCCAGAGCCCGAAAGACCAGTCACTACTGAAATTTTGTTAATGGGAATTTTAACCGAAACATTTTTTAGATTATGTTCATGCGCCCCTTTTACTATGATAAATTTCTGCATAAATTAGGATATCGTCACAGCGATTTTTCCCATGTGTAATGAGTTTTCCATAAATTCGTGCGCTTCATTAATCTCTGATAACTGATACTCTTTATTGAGGCATGGTTTGATATTTCCACTTTCAATTTCTGGCCAAATATTTTCTTTCAATTGGTCTGCGATTCTTTTTTTTTCTTTATCGCTTCTAGCGCGAAGAGTAGACCCAGTAATTACTAACCTTTGTTTCATAATTTGCATGAGATCAACTTTTGGGAACTGGCCTTTAAGAAAAGCTATTTGTACTAGCCTTCCGTATTCTCCGAGACATCTGATATTTTTTTCGGTAAAATCGCCACCAATCATGTCAAGTATTACATTCATTCTTGATGGAAATTTTTCCCGAATATACTCTACGAAATCATCTTTCTCAGAATTTATAACATTTGTACAACCTAGTGCTTCGCAAAAAATTTTTTTCTCCTCAGTTCTAACCGAACAGATGACAGTTGCTTTAGCCCATTTTGCTAGCTGAATTGCTGCACAACCAATACCGCTATTTCCTCCATGAATAAGAATAGAATCCCCCTGTTTTAATATACCGAGCTCAAAAATATTGGTCCAACATGTCATAAATACTTCAGGCAAAACTGCAGCTTCTGAAAAGGCTAAATTTTTTGGTATTTTAAAGCAGTGCCACTGGTGAACAGAAACTTTTTCCGCATATGCTCCTCCGGCAGTTAGCGCACAAACCTTATCCCCCTCTTTCATAACTTTAACTCTTTTTCCAGTCTTCTCTACAAACCCACTGCATTCTAAGCCTAAAATTTTTGAAGCGCTTGTAGGAGGAGGGTACAAACCTTTTTTTTGCAATAGGTCGGGACGGTTAATTCCAAAAGATTTTACTCTGATTAGTACCTCTTCATCATTTGGATATGGTTCTTGCTCTTCCCTAATTTTGAGCTTTCCAGAAACCTTATAATCTTTGTCACAAACAATTAGCATTTTTTCCAACTATCTTTAAGCGAGATTATTTTTCCAAACTCGACTCTATTTTTATTTGTTTTATTTGCCAAAATAAAATATCCATGTCTTTCAAATTGCAATGGGGTTCCTATTTTCTCATTTACAGCGGATTGCTCAACGAGTGCAGAAAGAGTCTCTAATGAGTGCTTATTTAAAAGCATCTCTTCATCAGAAAATTGGTTCAAGTTTCCTGAATTTTGTGTGAATATGTTGTGGTATACGTGAAGAGTACAAGTTTTTGCGTTAGATTCATTTAACCAATGGATATTTCCTTTTACTTTGTAGTTGTTTGAACCACTAGTACCACTTTTCGAATCTTTGAAAATCTTAACAGTTACAGATGTGATTAGTCCGTCTTTTTCCTCATAGTCAGTGCATTCAGCAACAAAGGCATATTTGAGTCTTACAAGGCCTCCAGGTCTTAACCTAAAAAAATCTTTAGCTGGGTTGACTTGAAAGTCAGATCTTTCAATGTATAAATATTTTCCGAACTGCACTTTTCTTTCACCCAAACTTTTGTCTTGAGGATGATTACGGACAGAGCATTCTTCAGAAAAAGTTTCTTCAACATTTTCTATAATCAGTCTCAACGGGGAGATCACGCAAATTTTTCTTTTAACAGTCTTGTTTAAATGTTCTCTCATGCATTCCTCTAAAACTCCTCGCTCTATCGTTGAGGCAGATTTAGTAACGCCGATAAGTTGGTTAAATTTAATAAAGCCCTCAGGAGGGTATCCGCGTGTTTTTGCACCCTCTAATGTAGGCATTCTGGGATCACTCCAATTTTTTACTACCTTCGTATCCACAACTTGAGTTAACTTTCTTTTCGATAAGACTAAACTTTCGATATTTAGCCTTGCAAACTCGAATTGTCTTGGGAGAACCTGATTCTTAAAAAAGCCACAAAGACTAGCACTCTTTATAACCCAATTGTAAATAGGTCTATGGTCTTCAAATTCTAGTGTGCAAATAGAATGAGTTATTTTTTCAATCGCGTCGGATAACGGGTGAGCAAAATCGTAAAGTGGGTAAATACACCATTTATCTGCTTGCCTGTGGTGTTTGACGTGTCTAATTTTATATAAAATCGGGTCTCGCATATTTATATTAGGGGATTTCATGTCTATCTTAGCCCTAAGTACATGTGCTCCTGCCTGAAATAGGCCCGTTTTCATTTTCTCGAAAATTTCCAAATTCTCGTCTGCGCTCCTGTCTCTAAACTTTGAGTCAAGCCCAGGTTGAGTGAGTGTTCCTCGGTTCTCACGAATTTGCTCACTATTTTGCGAGTCGACATAGGCCAAGTTATTCCGAATGAATGCTTTAGCGCATTCAAAGAAAGTATCGAAATAATCACTCGCGTAATACAGATGATCACCATAATCAAAACCCAACCAATGCACTGATTTTATGATTGAATTAACAAATTCGTCCGTTTCTTTTTCCGGATTAGTGTCGTCCATTCTTAAGTGGCAAATACCATTAAACTTTTTCGCCAAACCAAAATTCAAACAAATAGCTTTAGCATGACCGAAGTGAAGGTAACCGTTGGGTTCGGGTGGAAACCTGGTTACAATATTATCAACCGTGCCATTATCGAGTTCTTTTTGAATAATCTGTTCGATAAAATTCGTTGGATCGTGATTTATAAGTTTATCCCCCTATAATTAAATACACTTCAAATGTATCAAATTCACAAATTAATATGAGCAAAAAATTAAAAAAAAATTTCCTTATAGTTGATGCTTCTAGTTTTTTATACAGGGCGTATCACGCGATGCCTGATTTGAGGAACAAGAAAGATTTTCCTACAGGAGCTATCACCGGCATGATTAATATGCTACGAAAAACCCGGGAAGAATGGCCCGCAGAGATTGGATTATGTGTTTTTGACCCCAAAGGACCGACATTCCGTGAAAAAGTCTACAGTGCATATAAGGCAAATAGATCTAAAATGCCGGATGATTTATCCCTACAAACACCGGTAATTTTTGAAATGATCCAAGCGATGGGTTGGCCAATATTATCAATACCTGGATATGAGGCTGACGATGTAATTGGGACAGTTACCAATATAGCCTCTCAGCTCAAATTTAATTCAATTATTATTTCGGGTGACAAAGATCTTGCTCAACTTGTGACAAACGATATATTGGTAGTCGACTCGATGAGAAGAGAGGGTGTTCCAGCTAAAATTTTGGATGAAGAGGGTGTTCTGGAAAAGTTTGGGGTCCCGCCCTCCAAAATAATCGATTATTTAACATTACTCGGAGACGCCGTAGACAATATTCCGGGAGTTCCCAAGGTTGGGCCAAAAACCGCAAAAAAATGGTTAGAGGAATATGGAAGTTTAGACGAGGTTATAAAAAATGCTGAATTTATAAAGGGAGCGGTAGGGGAAAATCTCAGGAAATCTCTTAAGTGGCTTCCGCAAGGAAAAAACTTGATTACGATTAAGAAAGACGTAGATGTTGGGGAAGTCGCTCAAGGAATAGATAAATTCTGTAGTTGGAAAAAAATTGACGAAAAAAAAATTGAAAAGTTTCGAGACGAGTACGAATTATTTAATAGCCTAAAAAACTTCTCAAAAGCCAATAAAGATGTAGATGCAAAGCACAGTCCAAGAAAGGAAATTCAGAAACCTAAGTATCGGTTGATAAATACGGAAGAGAGCCTTAATGAGTTTTTACGGGAGTTAGATGCTGCAAAAATTGTAGCCTTTGATACTGAGACAACATCACTAAATGTTCGAAGTGCTTCTTTAGTCGGCATCTCTTTTTCATTGTTAGAGGGCACCGGAGTGTATATACCGCTCTCACATACAGATGAAAATGTAGATCAGTTGTCTACTGAATATGTACTAAAATCTCTAGGTGATTGGTTCCACGGGAGCTGCACAAAAGTTGCCCATAACCTTAAATATGACCTTCATATTCTCTTAAATGCCGGGGTAAAGATTCAGGGGCCTTTTGAAGATACAATGTTAATGTCTTATGTGCTCGAGGCTAATCGAAAGCATGATCTTGCTACTTTAGCCGAAAGACATCTCGGACGCTCGGGAAAAACGTATGAGGAACTTACAGGTAAAGGGGCAAAACAAATATGTTTCAGTGAAGTTCCAGTTGCTAAAGCAATGCATTATGCTTGTGAGGATGCTGACTTTACTATTGATTTGTATTTCAAGTTGAGTGGGTTGTTGGCTAAGGAGGAAAGTCTCAATAGCGTTTACAAGAAATTAGAGATGCCTTGTCTAGAAGTTTTAGTGAAAATGGAACAGCAAGGGGTAAAAATCGATGAAAATGTCTTGCACAAACAGACAAAGGAGCTGACCAAAAAGATAAGTATTTTAGAGAGTAAGTCTTTCGAATTAGCTGGTGAGAATTTCAATTTGGGCTCCCCTAAACAGGTGTCGAAAATACTGTTCGAAAAATTAGGTTATTCTCCTGTTAAGAAAACTGCCAGCGGAGCTCCTTCTACAGACGAATCAGTTTTAGAAAAATTATCAATTGATTATCCTCTGCCGAAATTTTTGCTTGATTGGAGGACTTTTTCTAAATTAAAAACTACTTACACCGAAAAACTTCCGTTAATGATTTATGAAAACAGTGGTAGAGTCCATACGAATTTTGCTCAGG
>JAOINQ010000010.1 GCA_028139685.1 Betaproteobacteria bacterium | reverse complement strand
TATGCTTTTATCGCCTTCCAAAATTTCATTTTTGACTCACAGTTTAGGATCTTCGTCCACCGAAAAGCACAAGCAGCATTACCAAAAAAACTAAGAATGCATGCTAAAAAAAAACCCCACTTATCAGAATACGAAATTACAGAAAACATCTCATTTGTATCTATGAGATAGAAAAAACCTGTCAAAAGTAACACAGATATTGTTACCTGGATGGATTTAGTTTTCATTGAATTTATTTTTTTAGTTTTATTTGGTACTGCTTTCTTCCGCTTGGTTCATGATAGATTCGGATCAATAACTCACCTAGTAAACCCACGGCTAACAACTGGGTACCCAACAAAGTCAGCAGTAAGCCTAGTGTTAATAAGGGACGCGTTCCGATTTCGCTACCGAAAAGAACTTTTTCAAAGAACAACCACAAAAGAAGTGGTTCTCAGCGTTCTTGCAGACAGGGCTCATGGCTTCTGGGCACTTTGCTTTCTTGCGGTATCCACCATTTTTTACTCGATAATATTTGAAAGTGATGCGTTTCTTACTAGCGAGCTGTACTTTAAGCAAAGTACTTTCGTTTTGTTTTACCTTTTTCTTCTATTCATAGTAGTGATAGCGCCCTTTTTGAGCTCCAAAATTAAAATTTTTTTTTCGAAATCGACCACTAAACAAATGGTGGTGAATCTTTTGCTACTCAGAAGCAAAAAAAAAATCACGGTTTTTGTATCCCTCTTGTCACAGATATTTTTTGCGGCATCCTTTTTCCTTTGTTTAAGTGCGACTAATGTTAATATTTCGGTTGCTCAATGTTTCATAATTGTTCCAATCATATTTCTTTTTGCGGCATTACCTTTGAGCCTCGCCGGATTCGGTCCTCGCGAGTATAGTGCGGCTATCATCTTGCCGTTTCTTGGTTTTGAGTTGGAGAATAGTGTTGCTTCTTCGATATTGTTTGGACTCACAATAACACTGCAAGGTATTGGATTTTTACTCATTAACTTGATTTTTTATCCTAAAGACAAGTAACCTACACAGTAACCAAACCTTTTACTTCAAGTGTATTACATATGAAAAAATCTTATTGTCTATTACAGAAATTGTCTTTAGGAACGACTTTTCTTACAATTCAGTGCATTGGTTTTGGAGCCAATTTCGATGTTTCTCTTTATGGAGGATTCAATAACGCAGCTCACAGTAGTGTAACTTTTTCGAATGCATCAATTAGCTACGGTATAGATGACGGCAAATATTCCGTTAATGGTTGGAAGGGAGAATCTTTCGAGTCCCCGATATATTATGGATACAGACTTAGTATATATGGATTGGAAAATACTGACTTTGAATTTGCCGTAGACTTCAATCATAGCAAGGTTAAAGCTAAAAAATTGCCGGGAAATCTGCAAAGACTTGAATTTACAGATGGCATAAACACCTTAACTTTACTCGCTATACATAAGATTGATTCGATCATGACCATGAGCGCTGAACTAATCCCTTATATAGGAGCGGGAATTGGGATTGCTTACCCCCATGTAGATGTAGAGGGTGTACCCGGAACCGGCGGAAAAACCTACGACTATCAGAGAACTGGGCCTGCATATCAAGTCATGGCGGGGCTCAGATATGAGCTTGCTGAGTCATGGAAAACGTTTGCAGAATATCGAATTACGTACACCCCTATGAAGGCAGATTTAGATGGGGGTGGTCAAATTGAAACGGACATTTTAAACAATCAAGTGAGTGTCGGCTTTATTTATTCTTTCCAATGAGAATAATTTATGGTGCCAGAGGCGGGACTTGAACCCGCACACCATCGCTGGCGCCGGATTTTGAATCCGGTGCGTCTACCAATTCCGCCACTCTGGCAATGAATATTTCCTTACATTTAAGAAATCAGTATAACGTGGACGCCCTCAATACAGCAAAGCCTTATTATAAAATCTTTGTAATTATAGAAAGTGTGGATTTACCTAGGAGTAATATATAGATGAAATGGCTCTTAATTTGTGTTTGGTTTATTTCAACATTGTTCTTTTGCTTCCGTGGAAAAATTAGACCAACCTTTGGCAAAACTGTCATCAACCACAGCGTTATGTATGGTTTTCAACATCCATCTGCGCTAGCTTCCTGTCCCAGGTCAATTACTAGGCTTAAAAAAGTGAAATGCATCAAAGCGGCAATACTTGCGGAACTCCCTAATGGAAAGTTAAATCCGCACCGAGATCCTTTTGCAGGCTCTCTAAGATATCATCTGGGCTTAGTTACTCCTAACTTTGAAAAATGTTACTTCGATGCTGATGGACAGCGTTACTAGTAGAAAGATAGTGAATAAGTGATTTTTGATGAGGCTCTTGTTCACGAATCGAGAAACGAAACGGAAAAAACCCGTTTAATTTTATTTTGTGACGTCACCCGTCCGCAGAAAAATCGTCTTTTACAATCTAAAGCTGAATGGCTTTCCAACAAGATAATGTCCGATGCAGTTAGCCCGAATACCCCTACAGACAAAACCAGCTTTATAAATTGTCCTGGCCGAATGTACTGGACGTACGATAACAATAGAAGTAAATTGAAAGTGTTGAATAAAAATGTTTTTTTGCAAACCACGTGTATGCTCTCGCTGGCGATTGCCTTTTTCTTGGTTTTTTATCTATGACTGATAACAAATTAAAAAGCTATGACTTTTCTTTGCCGAAGGAGTTGATTGCACAAAAACCAACTGAAAAACGTTCGTCCAGCCGACTGCTAGTTATAAACCATCAAAATGACGACTTTGCTTGCGAGCCCAACCTTAAAGAGAGCACGTTTGCTTGCGTAACTAATTTTCTTAGAGAAGATGATCTACTAGTTTTTAACGACTCGAAGGTGATTCCTGTAAGGATAGAATGCTTCAAAAAAACTGGAGCAAGAATTGAGATTTTTGTTTTGGACACTAAAGCCATACGTCGTCATGATTCGAGGGTCTATTTCTGCGCGATGGTAAAACCAAAGAAAAAGTTACGGGGGAAAATGAAGTTATTTTTAGGCAAGTCTGAACACCATTTAATAGTTGAAGATCTCTTGGAAGAGGGATCTAAGTTATGCATAATTTCTTCTTCACTATCCATCGATGTGTTAATTGAACAATTTGGGAATATTCCTCTACCACCTTACATCAACAGAGCACCAGATAAGCTCGACGAAGAGAGATACCAAACAATCTACGCAAAATCAGCCGGGTCATTAGCCGCCCCAACTGCGGGTCTGCATTTTGATAATGAGACTTTTGCAGAACTAAAACGTAAGAGTATAGAGACAGTATTTCTAACGCTACATGTCGGCCTTGCAACATTTTCCCCTATAATTAATGAGGATATTTCAAACCACAACATGCATTCCGAACATTTCTTCGTTAGTGAGGAAGCCCTCTATAAGATTTTAAAAGCGAAACAAAATAAAAAAAGAATAATTGCTGTAGGTACGACTTCATTACGGGCCCTAGAATCTTTAGAGCTTGATCAAAACCGTTCAGATAAATTTCACGTAAATGATATTCACGGTGAAAATAGGTTTGGAAAGACTAATATCTTTATCAAGCCGGGGTACAAATTTAAATTAGTTGATGGACTAATTACCAACTTCCACTTACCAAAATCAACTCTCTTTATTTTAATTTCTGCTTTTTTGGGAAGGGAAAAATGTCTTGAAATTTATCAATATGCAATAAAAAAACAATTCCGATTTTTCAGTTATGGCGATGCCATGTTGGCTTTTAGGTCGTGATAGACCTTGTCTCAAGAAAAGTTTTTCTCCACGAAGAAAAAGTCTTTCCTAAAATAGCAGCCCGCATTTCCTGCATGATATTGAGATAAAACCAGATATTATGTTGAGTTGCTAATATCGAGCCGAGCATTTCATTTATTTTTTGTAGGTGGTGGATATATGCTCTGCTGTAGAAGGGGTAGTTGAAGCCATGCTTTTCTGGGGAGCAGACTGGACACTGACAATTTTCCTCAATAGGAGAAAAATCACTTTTATATTTGGAGTTTTTTATTTTTACATTTCCACGCCGAGTAAAAAGTAAACCATTTCTGGCATTTCTTGTTGGCATAACACAGTCAAACATGTCTATCCCCTGAGAGACTGCATACACAAGATCTTCAGGCGTACCTACACCCATTAGATAACGTACAGAATCTATTGGCATTTTCGGAACTGTGAATTCTAATATGCGATGCATATCTTCTTTATTCTCTCCAACAGACAAACCACCTATAGCGTAACCATCAAAATTCAATTCCGTAATAGCAGCTAACGACTCACTACGTAAATCCTCATACATACTACCCTGAACAATTCCAAAAATTTTGTTTCCACTCTTGGGTTCAAATGCCTTATAACTTCTCCTTGCCCAATCAATCGAGAGTCTCATAGATGAAGCAGCATCGTCGTAATCAACCGGCCAACTTGTGCATTCATCAAAAACCATTGCAATATCAGTATTGAGTACATTTTGTATTTCTATCGACCGTTCTGGAGATAAAAATAATTTGTCTCCGGAAACTGGAGACTGGAAATAAACGCCATCACTACTAAGCTTTGATAAATTCTTAAGGGACCATACTTGAAACCCCCCAGAATCTGAAAGAATTGGTTTATTCCAACTGATAAACTGGTGAAGACCCCCACTTTTTTTTATGGTCTCTAATCCAGGTCTTAGCCATAGATGGAAAGTGTTCCCAAGAATTATTTGAGCTCCCAGTTTCCCTAAAATATCGTTTGATATCCCTCTTACGGCCCCATAAGTGCCAACAGGCATAAATATAGGTGTGAAAACCTCTCCATGGGGAAGGGTTAGCGTACCTGCTCTAGCATCATCATCAGTGGAAGTTAGTAAAAATGTCATATGCAACGTGTATCGGGTAGAAATCTTTTCTAAATCGTGTATGCTCTCCTATTTAGCTTTTATACTGTACTTTTTGGAGAATTGATATGATTTCGTACGCCTATGCACAAAATACTGCGGCTCAGGACCCTCTTATAAGTCTTCTACCCTTGATACTAATGTTTGTAGTCTTATACTTCCTCATGATAAGACCACAGATGAAGCGAGCTAAAGAGCACAAAAATCTCGTAGAGAATCTGCAAAAACAAGATGAAATAATAACAAGTAGCGGGATTGTCGGAAAAATCATCAACATTAACTCAACATACATAACCTTGGAAGTTGGAGATACTCAAAATAAAACAGAAGTTATTGTAAAACGACAAGCAGCCGAAACTTTACTGCCAAAGGGAACAATTAAAGAAATTTTTTGACCAACAGACTGCTAACTTTTCAAGAGTTTACTTCTTATGAACAAACCTGAACCCTGGAGACTTTTACTAATGTTCGGAGCCTTATGTTTTGGGCTCATATTCACCGTACCCAATTTTTATGGAGAAGCTCCAGCAATACAAATTTCCCCGGGAAAGGCCACGATTAAAGTAAAATTCGACCTTGTTAAACAGCTTAACGAACAGCTAAAAAGTGCGAGTATATCCTTCAATAAAATCTCCCATACAAACACAATCGGAGGCGGCACAATAAAAATCAGGTTCTCTTCAACGGAGGAGCAGTTAAAGGCTAAAACATTTTTAGAAACCCAACTGAACAATGAAGAAAGAAATTACGTAATTGCGTTAAACCTTGTTTCGGACGTTCCAAATTGGTTAGCTGCAATCAATGCACTTCCTATGTATCTCGGATTAGATCTGAGAGGGGGAGTGCACTTTATGTTAGAGATTGATCAGGGCTCCGTAATATCTACAAAGCTGGAAAACGTAGCTACGGACACGCGATCAATTCTAAGAAAAAATAAAATCAGGTATACCGAAATCTTGATAACAGATACGTCAATGAGCATCAAATTGAAGAATAGTTCAGATTTTACAAAAGCTCGAGATATTCTGGTATCAGAATTTCCTGATATTCAATGGACCGGTGAGGAACCGGTTGCAGATAGTGACAAGCTCGAGGGCACGTTATTAGAAAACACGAGAATTCTATTAGAGGAGACAGCTCTTAAACAAAATATAATCACGCTATCTAATCGAATAAACGAGTTAGGTGTTGCGGAGCCTATAGTGCAGCAACAAGGACGAAATCGCATCGTTGTTCAATTACCTGGAGTACAAGACACTGCCAAGGCAAAAGAAATACTTGGAAGGACTGCGTCCTTAGAAGTGAGATTAGTAGACGATACTCCTGAAACCAGGACAAAGATCGCAGAGAAAAAAATACCTCCGGATGTAGAATTAATGAAAAATAGAGAGGGTGAGTCGCTCGCACTAAAAAAAGAAGTTTTAATTACAGGACAAAATTTAACTGATGCACAAGCAGGATTTGACTCTCAAAACCCCTTAGAACCAGCGGTTCACTTAACATTAGATCCAAAGGGAACTAGGGTGTTTAGAGAAATTACACGGCAAAATGTTGGTAAAAGGCTCGCTATTCTCCTTATTGAAAAAGGTTCAGGGGAAGTAATTACAGCTCCTGTAATAAGGGCTGAGATTCCCGGAGGTAGAGTTCAAATTTCTGGGAGTATGACTACTACTGAAGCTGCTGATGTTGCTCTCTTATTACGGGCAGGTTCATTGGCAGCGCCTATGGAGATTATTGAAGAGAGATTAATTGGTCCAAGTCTAGGAGCTGATAATATAGCTCAAGGATTTAATTCGACATTGTGGGGTTTTGTTGCAATAGTAGTATTCATAATTGCCTACTATTTTATTTTTGGGATGGTGTCAGCGCTTTCTCTATCCTTGAATATTACCCTACTAATTTCCTTGCTTTCACTTCTTCAGGCTACGCTGACTTTACCTGGAATTGCAGCAATGGCTCTCACGCTTGGGATGGCAATAGACTCAAATGTGCTCATCAACGAAAGAATTAGAGAAGAAATTCGTAATGGGTCTGCTCCTTCTACCGCCATATCCAATGGTTACGAAAAAGCGTGGGCTACTATTCTAGATTCAAATGTAACCACACTTATTGCGGGGCTTGCCCTGCTTGTTTTTGGATCCGGTCCCATAAGAGGTTTTGCTGTAGTTCACGTCCTGGGGATCCTCACATCTATGTTTTCGTCGGTTCTTTTTTCTAGGGGATTAGTTAATCTCATTTACGGACGAAAAAAGAAAATTTCAAAATTAGCAATTGGCTGAGGAATATGGAATTTTTCAAGTTTAAAAAAGATATCGCCTTTATGAAGCATGCAAGTCTTTTGAATGTGCTCTCAATTTTTGTGTTTATCGGATCAATCATTTTTATAAGTTACAAAGGCCTACATTTTTCAATTGAATTTACAGGCGGAACGGTCATTGAGGTTTCATACGAAAATGAGGCCCCAATAGAACAGATTAGGTCAAAATTAAAACAAGTAGGATTTGATGACTTCCAGGTTCAACGGTTTGGTTCCTCAAAAGATGTTTTAATCAAAGTCCCTTTAGATGATGAGAAAAAAGACTCAGCTGAAAAAATTTATGATGAGATTAAAAATCTCAACCCTGGAGAAGAAGCACAACTTAGACGAATCGAATATATTGGACCTCAAATAGGAAGTGAACTCGCTTTCGATGGATTGCTTGCAATAATTTTTGTAATCATTGGGATTATGATTTACCTTGCAATTCGTTTCGAATGGAAATTTTCGATAGCTGCAATAGTAGCTAATCTTCACGATGTCGTTATTATTTTGGGATTCTTTGCTGCCTTTCAGTGGGAGTTTTCATTGTCTGTTCTAGCTGCGGTTCTTGCTGTATTGGGTTACTCAGTGAATGAATCAGTTGTTGTTGCCGACAGGATTCGTGAGAATTTTCGCAGAATGAGAAAGGCATCAGTTGTTGACACTATAAACAATGCCATTACACGAACAATGTCTCGGACAATCATTACTCATGGCACAACTGAAACAGTAGTTTTAGCAATGTTAATATTTGGGGGACCAGCCCTTCATTATTTCGCTCTTGCCCTTACTATTGGAATAGTATTTGGGATATATTCCTCCATATTCGTGATGGCACCAATAACGATTTGGCTTGGGATATCAAGAAAAGATCTTGTGCAACCTGTAAAGAAAAAAGAAGAATTTTTAGAACCTTAGGGAATTCGTTCGTATGGATTTATGTGTTCCCGGCACCTTATTCTCATAATATTTGTTCTGTGAGGAAAAATTCTGCGAAATTTTTTTTCGGCATTCTTTAAATTGTTTGCCCAAATAGTAACTGATTGAATTCTTTCATAATACAACAATGTTGTTTTAGATGAGACTAAACACCTTTTTTCAGCCATCGAGCTATCCGTGACTAAAACAAGAAATGCAAACATAATTTTTGAAAAAATACGCATCATAATGAATGAATCGGTTGTTTTTTTATGAATTCAAGCAGCTTTTAATCTTTTTCAGCTTCTTTTATGGCTAACTTCTCCGCCAATCCAACATATCTGGACGGTAGCAGCGATAAAAGCGCTTCTTTATCCTCTTCAGAAATATCAAGGTCCGATATAAAAATAGATATCTGATCCTTCCCGAGACTCTCGCCTCTAGAAATTTCTTTTAATCTCTCATAAGCATCTGCAATTCCATTTTTTCGCATCACCATTTGTATCGGCTCTGCGAGAACTTCCCAGGTATCCGTCAAATCATCAGAAATCTTAACCTTATTCGGTACAATTTTTTTCAGTCCACGGACTGTTGAGTCAAGGGCTAAAAGGGTGTAGCCAACCGCCACACCAATATTTCTCATTACCGTTGAATCGCTCAAATCCCGCTGATACCTTGAGATTAATAACTTTGTGGAAAAATGCTGCAATAGTGACGATGATAATCCCAAATTGCCCTCAGCATTTTCAAAATCGATTGGATTAACTTTGTGAGGCATTGTCGATGAACCTACCTCATTCTTTTCTTTTTTTTGCGTAAAGTAACCCAAAGAAATATACGACCAAATATCTCTACAGAAATCAATCATGATGGAATTTATAACAGCTAGTTCATTAGAATATCGAGCTATCCAATCGTGTGGCTCAATTTGTGTAGTCATTTCATTCACAATGAGGCCCAAATCCCCTTCGACAAATGATCTCGAAATATCGAGCCAATTTTTTTCTGAGTCTGCAATAACGTGCGCATTAAAATTTCCAACTGCTCCATTAAGTTTTCCTAAAATTTGTACGTCTACAAAGTGGTCTCTAGACACTCTCATACGTCTCCTGTAATTCGCTAATTCCTTACCTAAAGTTGTTGGAGAGGCGGGTTGTCCATGGGTCCTAGACATCATTGGCAAACTCGCACTGCTCAAAATCAATTGCTTCAATATGTCTATAAGTGCATTAAGTTTCGGGACTAATATTTTTTTTCTAGCATCTTTCAACATTCCCGCATAAGCAAGATTATTTATATCTTCAGATGTGCATCCAAAATGGAACATCTCAACATGATTTTTCAAAAAAGTATTATCTGACTCTCTTGCCTTTCGTTTCAGGAAATACTCCACTGCTTTTACATCATGGTTAGTTTCCTTTTCAATTGATTTAATGTCCTTGACGTCATCAACGGAGAACTCCGAAATCCATGATTCTAGCTGCTTTTCTAGTTTTTCATCTAGAGGTGTTAGATTTCCAACCGACTCGAGGCAAAGTCTCCTAAACCAAAGAATTTCGACTTTTACTCTGTAAGTAATCAAGGCCGCTTCAGAAAAGGTTTCCTCTACTATACGAATCCGGCTTTTGTACCTTCCATCCAACGGACAAATTGCAAAGAGTTCATTTTCATTCATAAAAATTCTTTCAAAACTAAGAAATTATCCCCCCACCTAAGCATATTTTACCTGCATAACAGACAATCGATTGCCCAGGAGCCACTCCCCAAAGGGGTCTACTAACCTTAACTCTAAGTAAATCGTTGCAAGAGTCAATAACTGCATCCGCCATAGACTGACTATGCCTGATTTTAATTTTTATTTGGCTCCCAACAGGTGGGGCCTTTCCGGTAATCCAGTGTAAAGATTTAGCCTCAATCACATCCTTGTATAGCATGGGGTGATCTGAACCCTGCACAACAATTAACGTATTTTCATCAACTCTTTTTTCAGCAACAAACCAAGGTAGACCAGTTTTTCCAGAACTTGCCATCTTTAAGCCCCCTATACCAATCCCCTTTCGCTGTCCTATAGTATATAGGTGCAAACCATTATGTTCCCCTATACATTCTCCATTTTCAGTACAAATTCGGCCAGGTTTTTGATTAATAAATTTGGAAATAAATGAGCTAAATTGTTTTTTTCCTATAAAGCAAATGCCCATTGAATCCGACCGTTGGGCATTTGGTAGGTTGATCTGTATAGCAATTTTTCTAACTGCATCTTTGGTTAGGCCTCCGACAGGGAACAGGGAATGAGCCAGTTGTGTCTGATTCAAACGGTACAAAAAATAAGTTTGGTCTTTTTTTTTGTCAGAAGCTGTTAATAGGTTATACTGACAGTTTTTTAGTTCTGAGCGGGCATAATGTCCAGTTGCGAGGTAATCTGCGCCCATACTTTTTGCGTGCTCTAAAAAGGCTTTAAACTTAATTTCGGAGTTGCAGAATACATCAGGATTTGGGGTTCTTCCAACGGAATATTCATTTACAAAATCTTTAAAAACCATGTCTTTATACTGTTTTGAAAAGGAAACAAACTCGAGGGGGATATTAAGCTTGTCTGCGGCTGTCGCTGCTGACAAAAAATCCTCTTTACTACTGCATTCTCCAAGCTCATCGTCACTATTCCAATTTTTCATAAATACAGCTCTTACTTTATGGCCTTTTTGTTGGAGCAACCATGCTGCAACGCTAGAGTCAACTCCACCTGACAAACCAACAACGACGTCTAATTTTTTAGTCATGTTCGAACGAAATTTAATCGATTATTCATTTTAGGAGAATACGAGTGCAAATAGGTATTCCAAAGGAAACTTTTGTGGGCGAGGCCCGTGTAGCTGGCTCGCCTGAAACAGTAAAAAAATTTATTAAATTAGGAGTTGATGTATACGTCGCTGAAAATGCTGGGAATTCTGCTTTTTTCAGTGATTTGGACTACGAAGCTGCTGGCGCGAAAATATGTAACCAGGCAGAGGCTTTCCAAAAGGAGTTAGTTTTAAAAGTCAGAACACCTCAAAAAGCTGAATTAAATGATTTAAAAAGTGGGACGACTTTGGTTGGCATGTTAGAGCCGTATAATAAAGAATATTTAGCTGAAATAGCCAAAAAGGGTATAACGGCCTTCGCATTGGAGTCAGCGCCCCGTACAACTAGGGCCCAGACATTAGATGTTTTATCTTCGCAAGCAAATATTGCGGGATACAAAGCTGTTTTGGTCGGGGCAAGTGAATACCCGAAGCTTTTTCCTATGTTAATGACTGCTGCGGGATCCACGAAAGCGGCTAAAGTAATTGTTTTGGGAGCTGGGGTAGCGGGTTTGCAAGCAATAGCAACAGCGAAGAGATTAGGAGCAGTGGTTGAAGCCTCAGACGTTAGGCCGAGTGTCAAAGAACAAATAGAATCTCTTGGGGCAAAATTTATTGATGTTCCGTTAGAGACTGACGAAGAAAGAGCTGCCGCAGAAGGGGAAGGGGGTTATGCGAAAGCTATGCCTGCGTCATGGCTTAAAAGGCAGTCTGAAAGAGTCGCTGAGAAAATTTCAAAGGCCGACATGGTGATCTCAACCGCTTTAATCCCTGGGAAAAAAGCTCCGTTATTGATTACGAGTGATATGGTTCAGAGTATGAAGCCTGGTTCCGTAATTGTTGATATGGCAGTAGAACAAGGTGGAAACTGTGAGGGCTCCGAGATAGGTATCATAAAAGAGTTCAATGGAGTTAAGGTGATAGGCTTCACGAATTTACCTTCGAAGGTTGCCAGTGATTCATCGGCTTTATATTCCAGGAACATCTACGATTTCGCTAAACTCATAATAAGTGAGGAAAAAACTCTAGTTATTCCTGAAGACGACGACATTGTGCAGGCGACACTGGTAATCAAGGAGGGCCAATTATGGAAGCCATAAACCCAACAGTAATGAATTTAATTATTTTTGTTTTAGCAATCTATGTTGGTTATCACGTGGTGTGGAATGTCACCCCAGCACTTCATACACCACTTATGGCAGTAACAAATGCTATCTCTGCGATCATCATTGTGGGAGCTATGATGGCGGGAGCACTCACTGAAACAACAATGGGGCAATTGATGGGATTTCTCGCGATTACACTAGCATCTGTAAATGTTTTTGGAGGGTTTTTGGTCACAAGACGCATGCTAGAAATGTTTAAGAAAAAAGAAAAGAAATAAGGACAAGATGATATGTTAAATTTTTCAATTAATACTGTTACATTACTTTATCTTGTCGCCTCAGTTTGTTTTATTCAGGCCCTAAAAGGCCTGTCCCACCCAACCACATCCATTCGGGGAAATATCTTCGGGATGGTTGGAATGCTAATAGCTACCATCAGTACTTTTGGTTTGATTGGGAACATGGCAAGCGTTCTCAGAACTGAGAGTCTGTTATCGGGCATCATATTAGTAGTATTGGGTATCGCCCTGGGGGGAGCAATTGGAGCAACAATGGCTAAGAAAGTCGAAATGACGAAAATGCCAGAACTGGTTGCTTTCATGCACTCGATGGTTGGTCTAGCTGCAGTATTTATCGCAATTGCAGCTGTTATAGAACCGCATGCCCTTAATATCACGGAAAAAGGAATGCAGATTCCTACCGGTAATAGATTGGAGTTGTTTTTAGGCGCTGCAATTGGTGCAATTACGTTTTCTGGCTCTGTAATTGCGTTTGGAAAACTTTCTGGAAAATACAAGTTTCGGCTATTTCAAGGAGCGCCAATTGTTTTTTCTGGACAGCATTTCATAAATCTTATAGTCGGCCTTTCCATAATTGGATTAGGGGTAATCTTTACCTTGACAGAAAACTGGGCTGCTTTTTTCCTGCTTTTAGCACTTTCATTTATTGTCGGAGTTTTGATCATCATACCGATTGGAGGTGCTGATATGCCAGTTGTTGTTTCTATGCTAAATAGCTATTCCGGCTGGGCTGCTGCTGGAATAGGTTTTTCCCTGGGAAACAGTATGCTAATTGTTGCTGGCTCATTAGTTGGTTCATCAGGGGCCATCTTGTCTTACATCATGTGCAAGGCTATGAATAGAGCATTTCTGAGTGTAATTTTAGGGGGCTTTGGCGGCGAAACAGATTTAGCCCAGAGCTCGGGAGAGTCAAAACCAATCAAAACTGGGTCTGCTGATGATGCTGCTTTTATGCTGGGAAATGCAGATTCTGTGATAATTGTTCCCGGATATGGTTTAGCTGTTGCCAGAGCACAACATGCACTTAAAGAGCTGACAGACAAATTAATAGAGAAGGGAATTCAAGTTCGGTACGCAATTCACCCCGTAGCTGGTAGAATGCCGGGTCATATGAACGTTCTACTTGCTGAAGCAGAGGTACCGTATGATCAGGTATTCGAAATGGAGGATATTAATTCTGAATTCAATCAAACCGACGTAGTCCTAGTATTGGGAGCAAACGATGTTGTGAATCCGGCTGCAAAAACTCCCGGAAGCCCTATTTTTGGAATGCCAATATTAGAAGTTTTCAAAGCGCAATCAGTAATCGTAAATAAAAGATCCATGGCGTCTGGTTACGCCGGATTGGACAACGAATTATTTTATATGGAAAGCACGATGATGGTATTTGGAGATGCAAAAAAAATAATTGAGGAGATAGGAAAGGCGAGCGAAGATTAACCTTTTTACACAGAGAAACTTGAGCCACATCCACAAGTTGTTACTGCGTTAGGGTTTCTAATTACAAATTGGGCTCCCTCTAGGTCATCTTTAAAATCAATTTCAGACCCAGTTAGATACTGGTAACTCATGGAATCAATCAGTAGCGAAACGCCTAAACGCTCCATCTTAGCATCGTCTTCATTTTCAACCTCATCAAATGTAAACCCATATTGGAAACCTGAGCATCCTCCACCCTGAACATATACCCTTAATTTTAAATTCGGGTTATTTTCCTCCTCAATAAGACTTTTTACTTTCTTTGCCGCAGCATCTGTAAACACAAAAGGCGGGGGCATCTCACCTGGCGTTGGGACATCAAGATTTTCTTTTTTCACTTCGGTTGGCATCTTATCCTCCTTCCCTAATACTTTACTTTAACCCAGTAGTTTCTGCAAACCCAAAAACTAAGTTCATTACTTGTACTGCTTGACCAGCTGCTCCTTTTGTTAAATTGTCCTCTGCAACCAAAATATTTAAGTAGCTGGACTCATTAAACTTATTTACGTAAATATGAATTTCGTTCGATTCTCGTACAAAACGTGTTTCAGGTAACACACCCTTTGGAAGAATTTTTACAAAGGGTTCATTCGCATACCGAGCTTTGTAAAGTTCAGTCAATGCATCTTGTTCTATATCCTCTGTTAACTCTACGTAGATAGAAGAGTATAAGCCTCTAAACATCGGTAGCAAATGAGGAGTAAACTGTATATCGATATCGTCGGAATTAAACTGGTCCTTAGATTTATTTATTACATGGGCTACTTCCTGTTTAATTTCAGGGAGGTGCCTGTGTCCGTGGACAGCGTAAGCCTTGAAGTTTTCGGCAACTTCCCCGTAGATCGCGGCACTGTTGGCGGACCGTCCAGCCCCACTCACCCCAGACTTACAATCGGCAAGTAAAGTTTTTATCAAACATTTTTCCTCAATAAGCGGCAAAATACCCATAATAACTGACGTCGGGTAGCAACCCGGCATCGCTACAAGATTGGCACCAGCAATGTTTGTTCTATTTAACTCTGGTAGACCATAAATTGCCTTGTCCAACAATTCAGGGGCTAAATGTTTCATCCCATACCATTTTTCAAAAATCTTTGGGTCGTGCAGTCTGAAATCTGCGGAAAGATCTATAACTGAAATACCTTCATTGAAAAGTTTTTTTGCATACTCCATACACACCCCATGGGGTGTCGCAAAAAAAACTAACTCGCACGCTGAAAAATCTGCGTCCTCAAGTGTCCTAATTTTCGCATCATTTCCTTCCTTTAGGAGCAAGGAAAACCGGGGATCTTTTTTTACAGTCTCAGGCACACGTGCTGTAAGAACTTCCAATGTTATCTTTGGATGCCTATCCAATAACTTTACTAACTCAAACCCAGTATAACCCAAGCAACCTGCGACACCTACTCTCATTTAATCCTTACCATTGAAAACCTTCTAGGGTGCTCAAAAGATAGTATGCAAAGTTACCTCTTAGAAAACTGCTTCCGCTTCCTTGCCTTGTGTAGACCAACTTTTTTACGCTCAACCTCTCTAGGATCTCTCGTAACGAAACCAGCCTTAGATAAACTGCTTTTTAATTCATGATCATACTCAATTAGGGCTCTAGTAAGACCATGGCGAACAGCGCCGGCTTGACCGGATTCTCCTCCCCCATGAACCGTTATTTTGACATCAAACGCATCCATTGAGTCAATGAGAGCTAATGGCTGCTGAACAATCATCTTGCCGGTTTCCCTCGAAAAATACTCACCTAATTTTCTCTTGTTTACCGTAATATTGCCCGACCCTTTTTTCAAGAAAACCCTGGCAACAGAACTCTTTCTTCTACCAGTCCCGTAGTAATAGTCTCCTACCATAATTACAATTTTCCTTTCTAAGAAATTTCAGCGAAGACAGCTAAACCTCAAGAGTTTTTGGCTGCTGCGCTGAATGAGGGTGGCTAGACCCGGCGTATACTTTTAACTTCTTAAACATTGCATATCCCAAAGGGCCGCTCGGCAACATTCCCTTAACAGCTTTTTCTATTGCCCTTCCTGGATGCTTTTCCTGCATCTGTTTAAAAGTTGTTTCTGAAATGCCTCCAGGATATCCAGAGTGCCTGTAATACTTCTTATCTTCGTTCTTATTTCCTGTGACAACTACGTTTGTGGCGTTAACGACAACGATATAGTCACCAGTATCGACGTGAGGCGTAAACTCAGGTTTATGTTTACCTCTCAATCGATGCGCAATTTCGCTCGCCAACCTACCTAAAACCTTGCCACTAGCGTCAATTAGAAACCAATCTCTGTTAACTATCTCTTTTTTTGCAACGTATGTCTTCATATTAAAATGCCTGTAAGTAACAGGTAAGGGTACCGTTTTTCAAGGGGAATTTCAAGTAATCTATTAATTACTGACTAGATTTTGAGAGAGAACTCACTTAAATTAAATATCCTAAAGTTTTCAGTGTAGTTGGGAATTTGAGACAGTTTTATGAACTTTGTATTACAAAAATCGCATCAGAGACTTTAGAAAAACTTTATTTAGGATAATACAGATTGGTGGTTCGGCTTAGGTCGTCCGCGTTGTTTAATATGTATATGGAGAATTGAATGAAAAAGTCTATTTTAGCGGTTGCTATAGTTGCCGGCTTTGCTACTTCAGTCCAGGCAGCATCAGTGAAAGTTTACGGCCGCCTTGACGCTGGTTTGATAAGTATTTCCGGAACAGGCGCAAATGATGAAACACTGTCTGGCCTTGCATACGGACCACTTTCATCCTCAAGGTGGGGTATCAAAGGGAAAGAAGATTTAGGTGGAGGCTATGGTGCCTTTTTCGCACTGGAATCAGAAGTTCATAACGATACCGGGGCCTCAGGAGGAAATAATAAAACTGGAAGCGGAGTTGGTAGCGTCTACTGGAAGAGAAAAAGTACTATTGGTATGAAAACTCCTGCAGGAAAAATTTCGTTTGGGTTAAATAAGACCTGGGATAAAATTCTTGCTTCTAAATACGACATGGTTGGCTCTAACTTTGCTGGATTCAAAACTATGAGTGATTACCTAGCAATTGGTGACAGAATTGACAATGCTTTCTTTTACGAATCTCCTAAAATAGAGGCCCTAGACGGGAATTTTTACTTTGATCATCAGTTTGGAGAAGTAGCTGGTGAAAGTTCAGGTAATTCTAGGACAGGACTCGCTGCAACGTTCAGGATAGCTGGAATTAATGGCTTTTTAGCCTATTCTGAAGCAAAAGGATCAACCGGAAGTAGCGATTGGGATCAGTATGGTTTAGGGGTAAGTTATAAAACTGACAACAAAATCGTATTCAAGGCTCAGTATTGGGATTTATCAGCTGAAAGTAACGCTGACTCTACCTCTGGCTTAGGATACTCTGCTGATGGCGAAGGTTATTCGTTAAGTGTTATGGGACCCATCAGTAAACATACTAAGATAGGTTTAGGCTTCCATTCGTCTGAGCAAAGTGACAATGAGGCAGAAAAAATTGAAATGACTCAATTAGCATTGCTCCATAGTTTTTCGAAGAAAGTTACGGGGTATGTAATGGTTGGCAATCTAGACAATGGGGCTTCAGCAAATCATGAACTACATAAGAAAGGTTTTGCTTCAACACCTGCCAATGGTGGTGATCAGGACGGGTTTACTGTTGGTTTAAGGATTAAATTCTAGAGAGTAGTGTTAATTAACCTGAAAACGCATAGAAAATTTATCTAAAGCTATACAGAAGAAAGCTGCATTCCATGTGGGGTGCAGCTTTTTTTCGCTTTAAACTAAGCATTACATACTAATCATTACATACTAAAGTGGGCTTCTTCAGGATTGAGTACCTAAAATGTTTTTTGGAAATCTTGTTAAACAAAAAAAAACCACAGACATGCGTCTGTGGTTTTTTGCATAAAAAGAGACTAGTTTAAAACTTATGGAACACTCCAACTCCATAATATGTCTCGTTTTCATTTGTTGCACCGCCACAAGCACCGGCAGGAGCGTTCGCGCCTCTGTCTGAGCTACATAGCTTCGCATACAATGTTGTACGATCACTCAAGTTGTTTCTGTACGCAAGAATGATTTCATCGTTTTCTGCGTCAGTCACACCAGTGTTTTCATTCTTTGTGTTGTAGTACGAAACATCGAATTCGTTTGAACCGGACATGAATGTAAGACCAAGTGCCATTCCGACATTGTCGGTTACCTGGGTTCCGGCAGCACCGTTTGCTTCACCTTTGATATAATATCCAGCCAGCTTAATATCACCCATCATATACTTGGCTCCAACAGCTTGCTTCTGGTTCGAACCGATCTCATCATTTACAGTGCTAGTTCCCTTGTTATCAACGTAGTTCGCCATGACTGTTAAATCTTCAGCGGAGTAGGTTACACCAATGTGCATGTTAGAACCAGCGCCTGAATCGCTTGACTCACCAGCCCCGTATGCAACACCAACATTCAACGGACCAGGGTTAAACTTAAACTGAATCGCATTTCCCAAAAATACGTCGGCATGCATGTTTGTATTAGTCGTGGAAGCTGTAGGGTCAAGACCACCGGCCATTGCCGCTGAAGCTGCTGCGTCGTTTGCCTGAGCGATAGTTACATACTGGACGAGACCTGACTGACTCTCGTAGAAGCTTCGGGGGTCAACACCCGCGATGGCTAATAGAGCAGGACTGTATATACGACCTAAAGTTAAACTTCCCATGTCATTAGACAAAGAGATGTTTGCCTGTCTTGCCCAGAAACGAGCGCCATTGTTAGACAACGTAGAACCACCTCTGTTTGTACCACCAGTTGAGGCATCTAGATCGGATTCAAGAGCAAAAGACGCGGTTAAACCACCGCCAAGATCTTCAGAGCCCTTGATTCCCCAAATAGATGGCAACTCAATTGTTTTTCCTTCTCCACCGTCGACACGAAGATCGACATCACCGGCGTCATTTCCAACACCGATATCTACAATTCCAAACATAGTTACGTCAGCTAAGGCTGGGGTTGAAATCGCTACCGCTATAGCAGCACCAACCGCCTTTTTCTTTAACGCAGCTGTTAACTTATTCTTATTCATTAAATTCTCCAGACGTTCGTAATAAATTTATAAAACTACCTACATGAATGTTACAACGTTTCTTCTAAGTTTCCTATTTTTCGTAATAATTTTGTAAGAATTCAAGACTTCCCGTCTAAATTGTGTATTTTTTTTGCAACGGTATTGGCTAGAAAGGCGCTCACCCTTGTTTTAGAGTTCTTTTTTTTAAAATGAAACTGAACGTTATATTAGAGGTTTATTAGCTTTTCTCCCTGTTTATTTTCTCTGAGGAACTGTTAAGGGAATTCGTAAAATTTGGCATCATTCGTTCAAATACACCATCACAATCAATCACTAAGTGCTTGACGGCAGCCAAAATATGGATACATATGATCACCAGGAAAATGTATGCTGTCCACTGGTGTACATTTGTCATAAGCTCCTTGATAAATTCATCATGCTCAAAAAATTTTGGAATTTTAAAACCTGCAAACAAAAGATCGTACTTTGAAAATAACGACCCTAGTAATCCAGAAACAGGCATCAGAATCATACAAAAATATAAAAGCATATGACTTAGATTTGCTGCAATTCGCTCCCAACTAGGGCTGCCGGCTGGATTCCCTGGAACTCCGGACCGAAAACGCCAGTAAAGTCGGAACAATATGAGGCACCCGAGAACAATTCCGATAGTTTTGTGAGTATTGAACCAAAAAGGCCTCGCACTATCCGGTCCTTTTGGAATATCCACCATATCTAACCCGATTAGGAACTGGGCCATTAACAAAAAAGCAACTAACCAATGAAGCAAAATAGCTGTGTTATTGAAAGAATTAATCGGTTTTTTGCCAATGTCTGACATTACTCAAGCGTTCCTATCGTAAGCATATTTTGTCGCTCGTGTATACTTTCACTATATTAAAAGTATTTTTTGTATTTGAAAATAACATAGTTATGTGTTGACTAAGATCGTTTAATTAGGTTCGTAAATTATGAAAAACATAAATATTTTAGTTAGGCTAAAGCGAGAGATTACGTTTATTTCGCTAATTTTCATTTCGATTACTGTTTTCTTTTTGGCCGGTTGTTCAAATGGCCAAAAAGAGGGTGAGAAAGGTTTCGCGTACATTTCCAGCCAGAAAGGCAATGTACTGGTTATGTCTCTTGAGAATTTTGAAATTATTTCTGAAATTGAGGTTGGGTTAGGAAACCGGGGTATAGGGGTAACTGAAGATGGGAGCAAATTAGTTGTAGCAGTTAAAAGCACTAATGACCTCGCAGTTGTTGATTTAAAAACTAATAAAGTATCAAAAAGAATTTTCATTGGTGAAAATCCAGAAATGGTTAGGGTACGGAATGGAAAAGCCTTTGTAACTTTCGAACCAGCTGCTATTGGAGGTCCTCCACCAAAACCCGGTTCAGATGAGGCAAAGGCTTTAGATAAGAAAAGAGCCGAGGAAGACGAAGAAGAAGCCAAAATTGCTATCGTAGACATTCTTACTGGAAAAAAAGTAGGGGAAATTGATGGAGGAATGGAAACTGAGGGAATTGAGTTTTCATATGATGGAACAAAAATCATCGTGACCAATGAAGCAGACGAAAATCTTTCCGTTCACGATATTCGTACCGGTAATCTGGTAAAAAAAATTGATACAAAGGAACTTGGAAATAGGCCACGCGGAATAAAGCGGTCGGAATCTGGTAAATTCTATCTCGCCACACTTGAGTACGGAGACAAGTTACTAAAACTTGATGAGAATTTTGAAATAATTAAGACTTCGGATACCGGGCGAGTTCCTTACGGTATCTCGTTTTCTAACGAGAATGATTTAGCTTATGTTGCTCTATCTCGAGGCAAAGCAATAGAAATTTTTGATACAAGTTTAATGAAGTCTTTAGGAAAGATTCCTGCTGGAAATAGGTGTTGGCATTTTAGCTTTACCCCTGACAACAAGAATTTAATTGTTGCCTGTGGTAGGAGTAACGACGTGCTAATTATTGATGTTGCTGATAAATCAATTAAAAAACGATTTGGAAATTTAAATATGCCTTGGGGCGTCGTGACGTACCCAAAATCATACGGAACGCTTGATACTCCCACTCCCAACTGATATTTAAAACTTGGCGGATTGTTATCAAAATAAGAATCGAGGTAACTGATTGAACTTTGATTTCAAGAAAAAAACTGTGCTTGTCTTGGGCGATATTATAAAAGACAGTTATTACCATGGTGCCTGCAACAGAATATCACCAGAAGCTCCGGTGCCCGTTGTAAAGATTGCAGAGGGGACATTCAGACTAGGGGGCGCAGGAAATGTTGCAAAAAATATCAGAAGATTTGGGATCGAGACTTGTTTGTTGACACTAGCAGGTGATGACATGGTCTGTGCAGATTTAAAAAAGGCTTGCCTAGAAGAAAATATCAAATCATTTTTCGTCAAAAACAAAGCAAGAAAAACCCCTGAAAAGATTAGAGTTTTAAGCCAAAACCAACAGTTATTGAGGTTGGACTTCGAGGATGACACTACGAACAGTCAACAAAAAGAGGAGCAGAAGGCCCTTTACCAATGTTTTGAAAAACTACTAATTAAATACAAGTATGATCTGATTGTTTTTTCAGATTACAGAAAAGGCACTCTTCAAAACCCCAAAAACTTCATAAAACTGGCCAATAAACTTAAGATCCCGGTTTTGGTTGACCCAAAAGGTAAGGACTTCTCCATCTACAAAGGAGCGTACCTTATAAAACCGAACTTACAAGAGTTCCAGGCGATTGTTGGACCCTTAAAAAATGAAAAAGATATGGTCAAAAAAGCTGTCAATTTGGCGAAAAGTTTACAACTAAAGAAAGGGGTAGTTCTGACAAAAGGAGCAGAAGGTATGTCTTACATTGGGGTTGATGGTAAGTACTTTTCGCTGATGGCTCCAAACGTAAAAGAGGTTTATGACGTTACAGGAGCTGGTGATACAGTGATAGCCTCTCTGGCTACATGCCTAGTAGGAGACGTTAATTTAACCATCAAGGATTCATTGGGGTTCGCCGCTCGGGCCGCAGCAGTGGCTGTTGGAAAGCTAGGCACATACTCTCCTCGTATAGAAGAGGTATTAGAAAGTAAAATTTCTTTAGTCAATGAAAACAGCAACAGGTCTCGAGTAGAAGATTCAACTAAACTCCTTCCAGTAAGGGATATGTTAAATAAACTAGAAATCCTCAGGAAAGAAGGTAAAAAAATTGTCTTCACTAATGGTTGTTTTGATGTATTACATGCGGGACATACAGTACTGCTGAAAACCGCAAAAAATTACGGTGATATTTTGGTGGTCGGTTTAAACACCGACAAGTCAGTGAGTTCTCTAAAAGGCAAAGGAAGACCTTTTCATAAGCTTGCTGAAAGAGCTAGGGTCTTAGAAGAACTGCGTTCCGTAGATTTTATCGTTTCTTTTCATACACCCACGCCACTGGATTTGATAAAAAAAATAAAACCAGATGTCCTCGTAAAAGGAGCTGAATATAATCTTGACGATATTGTTGGGACAGAAACCGTTAAATCATATGGGGGAGCGGTTACAACCGTACCCATGGTGGGTAAACTTTCGACGTCAAGGGTATTGGACGGATCGACAAGGTCGAAACAATAATGAGAAAGCCTGACGATTACCTACTTTCACAATCGAATGATCACTATCATCGGCGCTAGGGCGTTTCACTGTCCTGTTCGGAATGGGAAAGAGTGGTTCCACCCCGCAATGGTCGTCAGGCAAATAGGGAATTTAGTCAGATTAGTTATGATTGATATCGACATTCTAATACCTACGATAAAGAAATCAACAGTGTAATAAGGTCAAGCCTCACGGGCAATTAGTACTGGTTAGCTGCATACATTACTGTACTTCCACACCCAGCCTATCAACGTCCTGGTCTTGGACGACCCTTCAGGGGAGTCAAGCTCCCGGGAAGTCTCATCTTGAAACGAGTTTCCCGCTTAGATGCCTTCAGCGGTTATCTCTTCCGCACTTAGCTACCCTGCAATGCCACTGGCGTGACAACAGGTACACCAGAGGTGCGTCCACTCCGGTCCTCTCGTACTAGGAGCAGCCTTCCTCAAACTTCCAACGCCCACGGCAGATAGGGACCGAACTGTCTCACGACGTTCTGAACCCAGCTCACGTACCTCTTTAAATGGCGAACAGCCATACCCTTGGGACCGGCTACAGCCCCAGGATGAGATGAGCCGACATCGAGGTGCCAAACACCGCCGTCGATATGAACTCTTGGGCGGTATCAGCCTGTTATCCCCAGAGTACCTTTTATCCGTTGAGCGATGGCCCTTCCATACAGAACCACCGGATCACTATGTCCTGCTTTCGCACCTGCTCGACTAGTAAGTCTCGCAGTCAAGCACGCTTATGCCATTGCACTTTAAGTACGATTTCCGACCGTACCAAGCGTACCTTCGAGCTCCTCCGTTACTCTTTAGGAGGAGACCGCCCCAGTCAAACTGCCCACCATGCACTGTTCCCAGCCCGGATAACGGGCCAAGGTTAGAACTCCAAACAGATTAGGGTGGTATTTCAAGGACGGCTCCACCAAAACTAGCGTTTCGGCTTCAAAGCCTCCCACCTATCCTACACAAACCGGTTCAAAATCCAATGCAAAGTTGCAGTAAAGGTTCATGGGGTCTTTCCGTCTAACCGCGGGGAGATTGCATCATCACAACCATTTCAACTTCGCTGAGTCTCAGGAGGAGACAGTGTGGCCATCGTTACGCCATTCGTGCAGGTCGGAACTTACCCGACAAGGAATTTCGCTACCTTAGGACCGTTATAGTTACGGCCGCCGTTTACCGGGGCTTCGATCAAGAGCTTGCACCCCATCACTTAACCTTCCGGCACCGGGCAGGCGTCACACCCTATACGTCCACTTTCGTGTTTGCAGAGTGCTGTGTTTTTGATAAACAGTCGCAGCCACCGATTCTCTGAGGCCTCGTTCGGCTCCGGATGTACTCCTTCACCTAGTTGAGGCATACCTTCTCCCGAAGTTACGGTATCAATTTGCCGAGTTCCTTCTCCTGAGTTCTCTCAAGCGCCTGAGCATATTCAGCATACGCACCAGTGTCGGTTTGCGGTACGGTCCTGTTTAACTGAAGCTTAGAGGGTTTTCCTGGAAGCATGGTATTACTCACTCTGCAGGCAAGCCTACTCGTCATCACACCTCACCTAAGCCCAGCGGATTTGCCAACTGGGTATGGCTACATGCTTAAACCGGGACATCCAACACCCGGCTGAGCTAACCTTCTCCGTCTCCCCATCGCATTAAACAGCGGTGCAGGAATATTAACCTGCTTCCCATCGGTTACGGCTTTCGCCCTCACCTAAGGGGCCGACTCACCCTACGTCGATTAACGTTGCGTAGGAAACCTTGCGTTTTCGGCGACAGAGTTTTTCACTCTGTTTAACGCTACTCATGTCAGCATTCGCACTTCTGATACCTCCAACAACCTTTTCAGGTCACCTTCACAGGCTTACAGAACGCTCCTCTACCATCTCTTACGAGATCCGCAGCTTCGGTTATTAGCTTAGCCCCGTTACATCTTCCGCGCAGGACGACTTGATCAGTGAGCTATTACGCTTTCTTTAAAGGATGGCTGCTTCTAAGCCAACCTCCTGACTGTCTGTGCCTTCCCACTTCGTTTCCCACTTAGCTAATATTTGGGACCTTAGCTGGCGGTCTGGGTTGTTTCCCTCTTGAGTCTGGACGTTAGCACCCAGTGCTCTGTCTCCCGTACTTATACTTCCAGGTATTCGGAGTTTGCTATGGCGAAGTAAGTCGCGATGACCCCAACAACCATTACAGTGCTCTACCCCCTGGAGCAAAATACGAGGCACTACCTAAATAGTTTTCGAGGAGAACCAGCTATCTCCGGATTTGTTTGGCCTTTCACCCCTATCCACAGCTCATCCCCTAATTTTGTAACATTAGTGGGTTCGGGCCTCCAGTACGTGTTACCGTACCTTCACCCTGGCCATGGATAGCTCATCCGGTTTCGGGTCTACACCCAGCAACTAAACGCCCTGTTAAGACTCGGTTTCCCTACGCCTCCCTTAAAAAGTTAAGCTTGCTACTGAATGTAAGTCGCTGACCCATTATACAAAAGGTACGCCGTCACTCTTACGAGCTCCGACTGTTTGTATGCATATCGTTTCAGGATCTATTTCACTCCCCTTCCGGGGTTCTTTTCGCCTTTCCCTCACGGTACTGGTTCACTATCGGTCGATTACTAGTATTTAGCCTTGGAGGATGGTCCCCCCATATTCAAACAGGATTTCACGTGTCCCGCCCTACTTGTCGAAAGCCTAGTTCCACAAAACAGTTTTCACGTACGGGGCTATCACCCACTATGGCTAATCTTTCCAAATTATTCTGTTAACTGTTTTGCTAAAACTTTCTGGCTGGTCCAATTTCGCTCGCCGCTACTTTCGGAATCTCGGTTGATTTCTGTTCCTCCGGCTACTTAGATGTTTCAGTTCGCCGGGTTCGCTTCGCCGTACCTATGTATTCAGTACGGGATACTTCAAATGAAGTGGGTTTCCCCATTCGGAAATCTGCGGATCAAAGCTTGTTTGCTAGCTAACCGCAGCTTATCGCAAGCTACAACGTCCTTCATCGCCTGTAATCGCCAAGGCATCCACGATATGCACTTATTCACTTGACCTTATAACGCTGTTGATTGTTATAAAGACATGCCGAAAACTTTAACGCTTGTATTTTGAGAATGTCATGATTATCAATCATAACTTTATGTGTTTCTCACCTCATCAATGAGAACACATAATCTGACTAAATTTTTAAAGAACAAAAAATCTGGTGGAGCTAAGCGGGATCGAACCGCTGACCCCCTGCTTGCAAAGCAGGTGCTCTCCCAGCTGAGCTATAGCCCCGAGACATCTAGCTGGGCTGGTGGGTCTGGTTGGGCTCGAACCAACGACCCCCGCCTTATCAAGACGGTGCTCTAACCAGCTGAGCTACAGACCCGGATTTTTATCCGTCTGCAACCGATAAGAGTGGGCAATAAAATGTTTACATTTCTCTAGAAAGGAGGTGATCCAGCCGCACCTTCCGATACGGCTACCTTGTTACGACTTCACCCCAGTCACGAATCCTACCGTGGTAACCGCTTTCCTTACGGTTAAGCTAGCCACTTCTGGTAAAACCCGCTCCCATGGTGTGACGGGCGGTGTGTACAAGACCCGGGAACGTATTCACCGCGACATTCTGATCCGCGATTACTAGCGATTCCGACTTCATGCAGTCGAGTTGCAGACTGCAATCCGGACTACGATTGGTTTTTTGGGATTAGCTTCCCCTCGCGGGTTCGCAACCCTCTGTACCAACCATTGTATGACGTGTGAAGCCCTACCCATAAGGGCCATGAGGACTTGACGTCGTCCCCACCTTCCTCCGGTTTGTCACCGGCAGTCTCATTAGAGTGCCCTTGCGTAGCAACTAATGACAAGGGTTGCGCTCGTTGCGGGACTTAACCCAACATCTCACGACACGAGCTGACGACAGCCATGCAGCACCTGTGTTCAGGTTCTCTTTCGAGCACTTTCGCATCTCTGCAAAATTCCTGACATGTCAAGGGTAGGTAAGGTTTTTCGCGTTGCATCGAATTAATCCACATCATCCACCGCTTGTGCGGGTCCCCGTCAATTCCTTTGAGTTTTAACCTTGCGGCCGTACTCCCCAGGCGGTCAACTTCACGCGTTAGCTTCGTTACCAAATCAGAAAAGATCCAACAACTAGTTGACATCGTTTAGGGCGTGGACTACCAGGGTATCTAATCCTGTTTGCTCCCCACGCTTTCGTGCATGAGCGTCAGTGGTGGCCCAGGGGGCTGCCTTCGCCATCGGTGTTCCTCCTGATATCTACGCATTTCACTGCTACACCAGGAATTCCACCCCCCTCTGCCAAACTCTAGTCTACTAGTCACAGATGCAGTTCCCAGGTTAAGCCCGGGGATTTCACACCTGTCTTAGTAAACCGCCTGCGCACGCTTTACGCCCAGTAATTCCGATTAACGCTTGCACCCTACGTATTACCGCGGCTGCTGGCACGTAGTTAGCCGGTGCTTATTCTTCAGGTACCGTCAGAAGTCCGAGGTATTGGCCCGAACCATTTCTTCCCTGACAAAAGTGCTTTACAACCCGAAAGCCTTCATCGCACACGCGGCATTGCTGGATCAGGCTTTCGCCCATTGTCCAAGATTCCCCACTGCTGCCTCCCGTAGGAGTCTGGGCCGTGTCTCAGTCCCAGTGTGGCTGATCGTCCTCTCAGACCAGCTACTGATCGCAGTCTTGGTAGGCCGTTACCCCACCAACAAACTAATCAGGCATCGGCCACTCCAGTAGCGAGAGGTCCGAAGATCCCCCCCTTTCACCCGAAGGTCGTATGCGGTATTAATTCGGCTTTCGCCGAGCTATCCCCCACTACTGGGCATGTTCCGATGTTTTACTCACCCGTTTGCCACTCGCCGGCACTCCGAAGAGCCCGCTGCCGTTCGACTTGCATGTGTAAGGCATGCCGCTAGCGTTTAATCTGAGCCAGGATCAAACTCTTCAGTTCGATCTATTAATTTCTATGCTCAAAGTTATGACTGTAAATGATTACATAATAATGTGAGCAATAGATTTTTCTTGTGCAAATCATCAAATTGCCCACACTTATCGGCTGTTAATTTTTAAAGAACGATGATACTACGGAACCCCTAAGATTATTACGCATTCTTACGGATGTCAATCACTTTCGGCGCATGAACTTAACAATTTTTTCAGCGCATTGCCTGGGCACTCTTGTCGCATGAAAATCTCTCCGATTAAAAATGTTCTTATTCCGTTATCTGTTAATAGCTTTATGTCTTCAGAGTTTTTTATTCCGCTCTCTGAGATCACTAATTTTGTTTTGGGAATTGTTTTGTTTAGCCGCAAGCTTGTTTCTAAGTTGACTGAGAAATCTTCTAAATTTCTATTGTTTATTCCAATAAGTTTCGATTTGCAAGACATTACTTTTTCTAAATCCCTCTCGTCGTGCACTTCCAACAAACAATCCATTCCATATGACATTGCCTGCGACTCTAATTCGATAAGTAAGCTAGTAGGTAATGCAGCCGCAATTAGCAATATACAATCTGCATGCATTGCATAACTTTCTGCTACCTGCAGGGGGTCGATAATAAAATCCTTTCTCAGAACCGGAATAGATATCTCTCTTCTCGCTAAAATTAAATTTTCAATACTTCCTTTAAAGAATTTTTCGTCTGTTAAAACAGAAATGCAAGAGGCAAAGTTGTTCTCGTAAAGTTTAGCAATATTTTTTGCTTCAAAATCTTTTCTTAGAACTCCTTTGCTCGGACTAGCCTTTTTAACCTCAGCTATTACCCCAATCTGCTTTGACTGATTACGCATTGTCAACTTATCTGAAAATTTTCTATGTTCAAAACCCTTAACCTCCCCCTCAAAGCTAGCAATACTGCGAATTTTTGCTAGCTCCTCAACTTGGGAACGTTTAGACTGTAAAATTTTTTTTAACATCCTTAGTTACCTATCGCCTGAGTAAATTTTACAAATTCTTCTAATTTTTCAATCGCTTTTCCACTAGCAATACTACGCTGAACTAAAAAAAGGAAAGATTACGGAGGGAACCATTATCCCGGATGACCTAGGCTTTGACGTGAGTAGCTTTTCGAAAATTGAAGCAACAATTAA
>JAOINQ010000001.1 GCA_028139685.1 Betaproteobacteria bacterium | reverse complement strand
GATGTAATTTACATCAGTATCGTTTCCCAGCTTATAAATCTTCGTGAAAGGGTTATAAGTCATTCCAATCATGTCAAGCTCTGCCAACTCACATTTTCTTGCAAACAATGCAATTTCAGATGGCTTCAAAAATTTTCCATAGCTGTGTGTTCCTTTTGGCAAAAGCTGTAGAATATACTCCGCCCCAACTATCGCAAAAAGGAAACTTTTGAGGTTTCGATTGATTGTCGAAACTATCAACGTACCTCCTGGCTTTAATAAGGAAGAACATGCTTCAATTTCTTTTTCAGGGCTTTTAACGTGCTCAAGCATTTCCATACACGTTACAACGTCGTATGACTCATACATTGATTTAGTTAAAGTCTCTGAAGACCCACACAAATAGCTCACGTCACTTTTCGATTTTTCCGCGTGGATTTTCGCTACTTTTATTGATCTCTCCGCGGGGTCTACTCCAGTAACTTTAGCTCCTAGGTTTGCCATTGCCTCTGAAAGGATGCCACCCCCACAACCCAAATCAAGAACGGAACTACCATTTAACCCCTTGACTGTATTATCTATCCAGGTAAGCCTTAAAGGGTTTATCTGGTGTAGAGGTTTGAACTCACTTTCGGGGTCCCACCAACGTTCAGCAAGTTCTTCAAATTTTTTTATTTCTTCGCGGTCATTTTCCACTATTTAATTATCCAGCTATCGTGCCTCAATAATGACTCTTCGATTCTTCGCACGACCACTGCGCGTGTTATTGTCAGCAATAGGAGAGCCTTCACCCATTCCTTTAACAGAAATTTCTCTTCCTGGTATACCCGAGTTTAAAAGGTAATCCCGCACTCTATTAGCCCTTCTCTCTGATAAAGCATCATTGTACGGGTCAGTTCCTAGCGAATCTGTATGTCCAAAAATGTTAATTATATTGGAGACCCTCTGGCGGATTGCGGATATGAACGAGTCGAGCTTTCCTGTCGCTTGAGATGTTAAATCACTGCGGTCAAACATGAATGGAATTTGGGTCGAGATAAGTTCATTACTTCCTTGAACCGGGGTATCAGTCGAGATTGCAGGAGCGCACTGGATATTCACGCATCCATCGAAAGTTTCATCCGAACTGGGTTCGCCATCTGAGGCAACTGCTTTGGGTGCACTAGAGCATGCTGCCGGCACGCTTTCTGCGTTACTGGCGGCAGTTCTAACGCATTGTCTATTAGAGTCTGTAACTCCCGAGCCATTTTGCAATACGTAACCAGGTTCGTCGGCCTGAGCTAATGAAAAAGTTAAACTGAAAATTAAGATTGTTTTTTTTGTTGTAGTAAGAATATTCACGACCAAAACCTCTCCACTTGTTAATAATTTATAGCTAATAGCACCAGTTTACCAAAGTATTAAATTTTTTTTGCATACTTTGTATCCAGAACGCGTATTAATCCGTTGTTGGCTGTAAAATTGGGGTAAGAGTTACTATTTTTTGAAAAGAATATGGATCAGATAGCGAAAGAGACTTTGCCAATTTCTCTTGAGGAAGAGATGAAGAGTTCCTATTTAGATTACGCTATGAGCGTGATCGTTGGGCGGGCGTTGCCGGATGTTCGGGATGGTTTAAAACCTGTTCATCGCAGGGTTTTGTTTGCGATGCATCAATTGAAAAACGACTGGAACAAACCTTTTAAAAAATCCGCTCGTATAGTTGGGGACGTTATCGGAAAATATCACCCTCATGGTGATTCTGCCGTTTACGAGACAATTGTTAGGATGGCTCAGTATTTTTCTTTAAGGTATATGTTAATCGATGGTCAGGGAAATTTTGGCTCGATCGACGGTGATAATGCTGCTGCAATGCGATATACCGAGGTAAGGCTGTCGAGGGTAGCTCATGAATTACTTGAAGATTTAGATAAAGAAACTGTCGATTTCGGCGATAACTACGATGGTAGCGAAAGCGAACCGCTAGTTTTGCCTGCAAAACTACCAAACCTGCTAGTTAATGGTTCATCGGGAATCGCTGTAGGCATGGCAACTAATATTCCGCCCCACAACATATGCGAAATAATAGAAGGTTGCAAATTACTTTTGCATAATCCAACAGTCACTATTGATGACATCATAAAAATGATTCCGGCTCCTGATTTTCCCACTGGTGGAATTATTTACGGAAAGGCAGGCGTTATACAAGGATATAAAACAGGTAAAGGCAGAGTTCTCATACGCGCAAAAACAAAGATTGAACAGGTGCAAAAGGGAAAAGGTAAAGAAGCCATAATTATTGAAGAGCTTCCATTTCAGGTCAACAAAAAAGCATTACTTGAGAAAATTGCAGAATTAGTAAATGAAAAACGGTTGGAGGGAATATCAGACGTTCGCGATGAATCTGACAAACGAGGCATGCGAGTCGTAATTGAATTGAAAAAAAATGAATCGGCTGAAATTGTTCTCAATAATCTGTATAAAATGACGCAACTTCAAGACAGCTTCGGAATGAATTTGGTTGCGTTAAGCGATGGTCAGCCGAAGGTATTAAACCTAAAAGAGATTTTAGAAGCTTTTTTGAAACATCGCCGTGAGGTCATAACGCGAAGAGTTATTTTCGAATTGCGGAAGGCTAGAGACAAGTCATTTCTGCTTGAGGGACTTGCCGTGGCTGTGGGCAACATGGAAGAAATCGTTCAATTAATAAAACAATCAGTCTCCCCAGCCGATGCAAAGGCTAAATTAATTGAAAGAAATTGGGAAAGTGGGCAAGTAAATCAAATGTTGGCCAAGGCGGCAGAGAAAACTCCTATTGAAGCATTTAGACCTTCTGACGTCGAAAAGAATGTTGGTTTCCAAGACGGGTTTTATAAATTGTCCGAAAAGCAGGCCGTTGAGATTTTGCAAATGAGGCTTCAAAGACTGACTAGTATGGAGCAGGATAAAATCATCAGTGAGTACAATGAAATAATACTTTATATTGCTGATTTATTAGATATTCTGAGTAAGCCTGAACGAGTTCTGAGCATAATTGATGATGACTTGAATTTTTTAAAAGAAAAATTTGGAGATCAAAGAAAGTCAGCAATCGAAGAAAACGCAGAAGAACTTCAAACTGAGGATTTGATAACACCGACTGACATGGTGGTAACCCTTTCACATTCAGGGTATATAAAAAGACAGCCGGTTTCAGAGTATAGGACACAACGCAAGGGAGGCAAGGGCAAGCAAGCAGCAACAACGAAGGAAGATGATTGGATTGAGCAGTTGTTCATTGCTAACACACATGAGACGCTCCTCGGGTTTTCAGATAAAGGTCGAGTTTATTGGAAAAAAGTTTGGGAGGTTCCACAAGGGTCACGAACCGCCAGAGGAAGACCGCTTGTCAACTATTGGCCTTTGCTGACAGATGAGAAAATTACTACGGTACTCTCTGTCAAAACTTTTGATGAAAACCACTACGTCTTTTTAGCTACAAGTAATGGCTTTGTAAAAAAGACAGCGTTGGCACGATTTGCAAGGCCTATGAAAAAAGGAATCATTGCAGCATTGCTTGGGGATGGAGATAAGCTTGTTGGGGCGACAATTACAGACGGGAATAATGACATCATGCTTTTCTCTAATTCTGGTAAAGCAATCAGATTTGATGAATCACAGGTTAGATCCATGGGACGGGGGTCGCGAGGGGTTAAGGGGATGAAGTTAGACTCTGGTCAAAAAGTCATTAGTATGTTGGCGGCCCAGAGATCAAAAAACAAGGAAGACAGGAGTTATGAGAGGAATGCTGTTTTTCTTGCTACTGAGAATGGCTATGGGAAAAGGACTCGGATTACCGAGTTCTCTCGGCATGGTAGAGGAGTGAAAGGCGTAATCGGCATCCAAACGAGTGAAAGAAATGGTCAGGCCGTCGGAGCGTGCCTGGTTAGTGAAAAAGATGAAATCATGTTGATTACTAACAACGGAGTTATTGTTCGCACTCGAGTGTCAGAGGTAAGAGAGATGGGTCGATCGACACAAGGAGTGCGTTTAATTAGTCTAGACACAGATCAGTCATTGATAACCTTACAAAGAATAGAAGAGGAGCCTGGTGATTGAATTCGATTGGCCGTCAAACAGTCTGAAATTTATGGGGTTATGATTTGAAGCGTCCTTTTAATTTCGGTGCTGGTCCGGCACAGCTACCTGAGCAGGTCCTCAGAAGGCTCTCCGAAGAGGCTATTAATTGGAAAGGAAGCGGTATGGCGGTAGCTGAGTTGCCCCATAGAGGTAAGCTTTTCCGGGAAATAATAGATGAGACGAAACTGTTGATCAGATCTTTGCTCGGGTTACCAGAGAGTTTTGAGGTTATGTTCATGCAAGGTGGGGCAAGAGGTCAAAATGCTATTATCCCGATGAATTTGTTGAACGAAAACAAAAAATGTGATCACGTTGTAACTGGTTTTTGGTCAAGGATTTCTGTTTCGGAGGCTAGAAAGTACGCTAATGTTTGGGTAGCAAATAAAATTTCAACAAGCGAAGTCAAAAGTATTCAGAGTTTATCCGAATGGGAAATCAGATCTGATTCGTCCTACGTGCACTTATGTGCGAACGAAACGGTTGACGGTATAGAGTTTCGAGAAATTCCTGATTTAGCCTCAATAGGAAGAGGTACCGTTCCGTTAGTAATTGATGCTTCGTCAAACTTATTTACTCGGGAATTAAACTTAAAAAATGTTGGACTACTATATGCAGGGGCTCAAAAAAATATCGGAATTGCAGGTTTAACGTTAATTCTTTTGAACAAAAAAATTGTTGACGTTGAATCTAAAGAATGCGCTATGATTTGTCCTAGTGTATTTTCATACAGAAATGTTTTCTTAAATAATTCTTGTTACAACACACCACCCACTCTTGCTATCCTCACTACAAAATTTATGCTGGAATGGATAAGCGAAAGGGGAGGAGTAGCAGTAGTTGGAGGACAGAATGAGAAAAAAGCAAAAGCAATGTATGATTTTATAGATAATAGTAGACTTTATTCGAATGATGTTGATGCCGCTTGCAGGTCATTCGTGAACATAAAATTTTTTATAAATCAGCCTAATCTTGAAACAAATTTTTTATTAGGTGCTGAGGAAAGAGGCCTTGTAAACCTTAAGGGCCATCCATCTGTGGGAGGAATTAGAGCAAGCTTATATAATAGTATGCCTATGGAAGGTGTTTTGAGATTATTAGATTGGATGTCCTTGTTTGAGAAAGAGTATTATTATGAAACCGAGTGAGCTCAAAGGATTTAGGGAAAAAATTGATGCTGTAGATGACCAAATTGTTGAATTGCTCGCAGAGAGGGCAGGTTATGTAAAGGAGGTTGGAAAAAGAAAAAAGGCAGCAAAATTACCGGAATTCCGTCCTGAAAGGGAAGTGGAAATTATCGAAAGGATGTGTGAGAGGAATAAGCTGCTGAATTCGGGTCTTCCAAGTGAGAGTATTGCTACATTCTGGCTGGAGATTATTTCCGGATGTAGGGCATTGGAAAAAAAGCTGGAGATTGCATACTTAGGTCCTGAAGGAACATATAGTGAATTGGCTGCCCGTGTACTCTTTGGTCATATGGTTAATCTTGTTCCTTGTTATTCGTTGGAGGAAGTTTTGGATAGAGGGGAAAGGGGCGAGTCCGATATTTCTCTGTTACCAGTTGAAAATTCTATTGAAGGCACTGTTGGACGTACACTTGATTTGCTTGTCACAGCCAAAGCCAAGATATCAGCAGAAATTTCCATTCCAATAAACCACCTTTTGCTGAGAAAAGTTGATGGATTAAATCATATAACAAAAGTGGTGGCCCATTCCCAGGCGCTTTTACAATGCCAAAAATGGCTTGATCTAAGATTACCATCTGTTCCTAGGTTAGCTGTAGAAAGCAATGGAATAGCTGCCAAGATGGCTCAGAATGACAAAAACCTTGTTGCAATAGCGGGTAAATTAGCACAGGAAAAATATGGTTTAGTATCTCTGGCTAACGATATTCAGAATGAGAAGTTCAACAGGACTAGGTTTGCCGCGTTAGGAAAATTTGAGCCTGATAGTTGCGGTACAGACCAAACTTCAATAATCGTGGGAGTTCGTGATCAAGTCGGAGCCATGCATAAGGTAGTTGAATCATTTGCAAAAAATCATGTTTCTTTACGTAGGTTTGAATCTAGGCCTGCTCGGATGACCCGCGTGCATGCATGGGAGTATTTGTTTTATATTGACTTAGAAGGACATATAAACGATATCAAAGTGAGGAAAGCCTTAGATGATGTTAAGGAAAATTCCGTTTTTTTTAAAAACTTGGGTTCCTATCCCTTATTTGAAAAATTAGGTTTATCGAGTCAACTAATACAAGGGGGGCTGAAAACTGAATAAAAGTACAAAATTTCTCCCATGGGTTTCTGATATGCCTGAGTATAGTTTAGGACGTTCCTCTTCGGATGTAGCAGATGAAAACAAAATATCTTCGAAGAGTGTGGTTAAATTGGCATCTAACGAGAATCCTTATGGATGCAGTCCATTGGTAAAAAAATTTTTAGTGAATGAATGGAGTCAATTGAACCGTTATCCTGACTCTGACTGTTTCGAATTAAAAAAAAAATTATCTGAAAAAAATAGCGTTGATCCGAATCAAATTTTTTTAGGAAACGGTAGTAATGAAATTTTAGATTATATTGCTAGGGTTTTTCTTACTTCGGGCAGACATGCAATTTATAGTAAGTATTGTTTTGCGGTTTACCCTTTAGTCGTAAAGGCAACGGGAGCGGAGGCGATAGTGGCTGACACCGATGAAGCTCTAGGTCATGATTTGAAAAATTTCCTTTCATGCTTTTTGCCAACCGTAAGCGTTATATTTATTGCCAATCCAAACAACCCAACTGGGACTTACCTTTCGTTTAAGGAAATTGAAGATTTTCTGAAAAAAATTGATGCATCGGTTGTTGTTGTTTTGGATGAAGCCTACTTTGAATACTCATCGCAAAAAGAGAATTCTGCTCAGTTAGTTAGTCGTTTCCCAAATCTAATCATAACGAGATCTTTTTCGAAGGCTTACGGTTTGGCTGCGCTCAGAGTTGGATATGCGATTAGCTCAGATAAAGTTATTGCATATATGAATCGAGTACGACAACCGTTTAATATAAACAGCATTGCTCAGAAGGCAGCTTGTATTGCCCTTGAAGATGATTTCTTTGTAAGAGAGTCAGTGAGGCATAATGCTGTTAATAAACGTTATCTAGAAGATTCTTTTGAAGAGATCGGTATCCCAACTATAAAGTCAATGGGGAATTTTGTTTTAGCGAATGTTAGAAGTTTTACATTAGTTGATGGCGAGGAAGTTGCCAACGCAGGAGCGCATTTGGCTAATAAACTCAATAAGATTGGTGTTATAACGCGTCCGGTAGATAATTATAATCTACCCGATTGGCTCAGGGTGAGTATTGGGACTGAGATGGAAAATAAAAGAATTGTGGACGCGTTACACAAATTGAAAGAGAACTTATCTTGATTTTTGAACGCGTCTTAGTACTTGGTTGTGGGTTAATAGGATCTTCCTTAGCGGCATCGGTGAGAGAGTACGGGTTAGCCAAAGAAATAGTTGGTGTCGATGAAAAATATGAACTAATGAGAAAAAAGAATCGTTTCTTTGATAAAATGGGGGAATCCCTTCAGAGTTTTGAGGAGGCAGATCTCTGTGTTATCGCAATTCCGATTGAAGGAATTCCTGCTGTTGTAAAAGAATTGGCTGATAGTCGTAGTCAATTTAATTACGATTTGATTACCGACGTAGCTAGCAACAAGAAATCGTTACTAGAAGTCATAGATGAACTCAAGCAGGATTCTAAGCGGGCATTCCTGTCTAAGTTTATCTCTAGCCATCCGTTAGCTGGTTCTGAGCAAGGGGGATGGGAGAGTGCGTCTACCGGTTTGTTCGAAAAAACCGTTTGTTTGTTAGGCACGCCTGGAATACAATTTGGAGGAGTTAACAATTTAGCCCAAGATCAAGAATGTTCAACCTATAAACAAAAGGTAGCTAAATTGGAAAGGTTTTGGAAAGGCATAGGTTGCAGAGTAGAACATTTCCCATTAGAAGAACATGACCAGTTCCTTTCAATCATCAGCCACTTCCCCCATTTGCTTGCTTTTTCTGTAGGGTTGTTTATGTCCTCATCAGATTATGACAACATATCTAAAACTATTCATGGAACTGGGTTTAAAGACTTTACCCGAATTGCAGCTTCTCCTCCCAGTTTATGGGCTGATATTCTGATGGAAAACAGAAATTGTATTTTATCAAACGGTAAGCAATGGTTAGAGAGTTACAAAGAGTTTACACATGCTTTGGAAAAAGGAGACAAAGGGAGACTAATAACATTAATTTCGGAGTCATCCATCTGGCGAAATAGTTTAGGAAAATCAAAAAGCTCCCTGTGAAGCGAGTTTTAAATGATGAGAAAATCTAATTTTTTAGAATCAGAGCTGACCTTAAGTTTACGTCAAAATGCGACTGGGGATTTGCAACTGCCAGCCAGCAAAAGTATTTCAATTCGAGTAATGCTCTTAGCCGCCATGGGCAGGGGAGATGTAACAATCAAGAATGCGCTTATTTCTGAAGACACCATGGTCATGAGAGATATATTAGTAGAGCTAGGGGTACCCGTAAGTTTATTAGCAAAATCAAGTAATGGTTCAGAGTTTAGTTCCAACGGCGAATGTATTATTTCTGGCTGCGATGGATTTTTTCCAAGGTTGGAGCAGAAGAGAAGGATTACGTTAAACGTAAAAAATTCGGGTTTATCTGCTAGGACTATTCTTCCTTCCCTAGCGTTAATGTTACTTAATCCTCGGGCAAACTGCTCTGTTTGTCTAGATGGGGTAGAGAGAATGCGTGCTCGACCAATGTCTGAATTATTTTCTGTTTTGGAAAATTTAGGCTTAAAAATATTGTTTCCCAAGCAAGAGGGCTCATTGCCGTGCGAGTTATCACCGAGTGTAAGAAGAGAGATTACCGGGATTGAAATAGATTGCAGCATGTCCAGCCAAGTTCTCACAGGTATTTTACAAATTCTTCCATTCTTAAACTCAATTTTTAGTAAAAAAATAAAATTACATGCTCTAGGTAAAATTGTGAGTCGTCCTTACATTGATCTTACAATGCATGTTTTAAGCAAATTTGGATGTTCGATTGTAGAAAATCTCCCGGGTCAATTTTGTACCCCCGCTCTGAACATACAGTCTCCAAAGAACTTTATAGTTGAGGGCGATGCATCATCTGCAAGTTATTTTTTCGCATCTGCTTGTATAGGAGGAGGTCCCATCAGAGTTTACGGAATTTCTGAAGATTCGAAGCAAGGCGATATCAAGCTTCTTGACGTACTTAAGAAAATTGGTGCAACTGTGAGGTGGGGTGATTCATACGTTGAAGTTTCTCGGACAGGCAGGATGCGTGGCATTGAAATTGACTGTCTTGAAATACCAGATGCCGCAATGGTACTTTCTACACTCGCGCTTTTTTGTGATCAACCAACTAAATTGATTAACTTAGCCTCATGGAAAGAAAAGGAAACAAACCGGATTGTGGCAATTGTTAAGGGGTTGGAGAGGCTAGGTGTTTTGGTTTATCAGGGGGGTGATTCGATTATTATAAATCCTGTTCCCCGTCTCAAGAATGCTAAAATATCAACGTTTAACGATCATAGAATTGCCATGACTTTCTCAATGGCAACATTTGCTTTGAAGGGTGAAGTTGGACGCATTAAAAATAGGGTTCTAAAAATTGAAAATCCCGAGTGTGTTGAGAAAACGTTCCCATATTTTTTTGAAGAATTCTCTAGGCTTAGCTCTGAAGCAGTCCCAGTGATAACGTTGGATGGACCGACAGCCTCGGGAAAAGGGACAATTGCCAATCATGTAGGAAAAAATCTGGGATTTAATGTTCTCGACAGCGGTGTTTTTTATCGGTCCTTAGCCCTTATAACAAGGCGGGAAAATATTGATTTAGCTGATCATCACGCGATAGCGTCTCGTGCTAAAACCCTCTCACTGCGCACAAAAGGGTCTCGTTATTTTTTGGGCACCGATGACGTAACAATGTTAATAAGAGATGAAAAAATTGGATTGATAGCATCCCAAATTGCCAAATACGAGAATGTTCGTAAAGGGTTAATTATGGCTCAGAGGGATTTTGCACGTTTACCCGGGCTAGTAGCTGACGGAAGAGATATGGGTAGTGTCGTGTTTCCAAAAGGGGTGCTGAGGGTTTTTTTAACGGCAAAACCAGAAATTCGGGCTAAAAGACGGTTCAAGCAATTGATTGAAAAAGAAATTCCTTGTACACTAAATGACATTTTTCAGGATATCACCAACCGAGATAACAGTGACTATAATCGGCCGGTGGCATCTCTTGCGCTTGCGGAAGAAGGGGCAACACTAAGAATCGATAGCTCTTCAAAGACCATTGAAGAGGTTGTCGAAATTATTGTTTCTAAATATAAATCTCTTTCGTAGTTTTATTAACCAACTAGTGTTATTAACACTATTTATGAATTTCAAACTACCACTCTATGATATCAAACGAAACTAACACAGAAACATTCGCTTCACTTTTCGCCGAATCTATATCCAAACAGGAAATGAGGACGGGAGAAGTAATTACTGCCGAAGTTGTAAGAATAGATCAGAATCATGTAATTGTTAATGCAGGTCTAAAGTCAGAAAGTTTTATACCCATAGAGGAGTTCTTTAACGATCAGCGAGAGCTTGATGTGAAAGAAGGGGACTTTGTTTCGGTTGCTATTGAATCTCTTGAGGATGGTAGAGGAGAAACCAAGCTTTCTAGAGACCGAGCTAAGCGGCTGGCGGCCTGGATTAGTCTGGAAAAAGCGTTAGACGCAGGGGATTTGATCACTGGAACCGTTACTGGAAAGGTAAAAGGGGGCCTAACAGTTATGACAAACGGTATAAGAGCCTTTTTGCCTGGTTCGTTAGTGGATGTGAGACCGGTAAAAGATACTTCGCATATTGAGGGTAAGACACTAGACTTCAAGGTTATCAAGCTTGATAGACGAAGAAATAACGTCGTACTGTCACGTCGCGCCGTTGTAGAAATAACAATGGGCGAGGAAAGAGGAAAGCTAGTTGAATCATTAAGTGAAGGAGCTACTGTTAAAGGGCTAGTAAAAAATATTACCGACTATGGGGCATTCATAGATTTGGGTGGAATTGATGGATTACTTCATATAACTGATATGGCCTGGAAGAGAGTCAGGCATCCTTCTGAAGTTTTATCTATAGGTCAGGAGATTACAGCCAAGGTCCTTAAATTTGATGAAGAAAAAAACAGAGTCTCTCTTGGAATCAAGCAACTGGGAGATGATCCATGGGAGGGTGTTTTGAGACGTTATCCTCCTCAAACAAAAGTGTTTGGAAAGGTTACAAATATTACGGATTACGGAGCATTTGTTGAAATTGAATCCGGTATAGAGGGGCTTGTGCATGTTTCAGAGATGGATTGGACCAATAAAAATGTCAATCCAGCGAAAGTGGTGCAAAGCGGAGATGAGCTCGAGGTAATGATATTAGAAATCGATGGCGACAGGCGTAGAATTTCATTGGGCGTTAAGCAATGCCAACCAAATCCATGGAAAGAGTTCGAAAGTAGTGTTTCCAAAGGGGAGAACGTAAAAGGTCCTATCAAGTCCATCACTGATTTTGGAGTATTTATTGGACTGCCTGGCAATATAGATGGATTAGTGCATTTATCTGATCTTTCCTGGTCAGAGACTGGCGAGGAGGCTGTTAAAAGGTTTAAGAAGGGTGAGGAGCTTGAAGCAGTCGTTATGGCTGTCGATGTTGAGCGCGAACGTATATCTTTGAGTGTTAAGCAACTGGACTCAGAGGCGAAAGAATTAGCTGCTAAATTGGAGAAAGGGCAGCTAGTAACTGGAGAAGTTAGATCGGTGGATCAAAAGGCTGCTATTGTTGAGATTGAAAATGGGCAAACATGTATTTTGCGAGCGCAAGATGTTGCACGTGAAAAAGTAGAGGATATTAGAACAGTTCTCAGTGAAGGGGATAAAATTGAGGCGCTAGTAGTGAACCACAATAAGAAGTCAGGTGAAGTGATGATTTCAATCAAGGCGAAAGAGTTAGCTGACACAGCCGAGGTTATGGAAAAAATGGCAGCAGATAGTGGTAGTCAGTCAGGAAAAACTAATCTTGGTGCGCTCCTTAAGGCAAAATTAGACAATTCCGATGAAGAAAGTAACTAAATGATAGGTGGTAGGTTTGACGCGATCGGAGCTGATTGAACGCTTAGTTGGGCGAACTAGAGCAAAGCACCCTTTACGTGATGAAGGGCGCACTAACAATGACACATTATTGCAGACTAATGATGTAAAAGATTGTGACCTTTGTGTACGAGCAATTCTTGAGTATATGGTGACTTCTTTGGTAGAAGGAAAAAGAATAGAGATTAGGGGATTTGGATCTTTCGCGGTAAATCTCCGACCAGCAAGGGTCGGTAGGAACCCTAAAACAGGCGACTCGGTACTTGTGCCAGAAAAGAAGGCGCCGCATTTTAAGTGCGGCAAAGATTTAAAGCTTAAACTTAACAGGCAAGATTAGATGCGCACTTTTTTTTTAATAATTAAATCGATCATTTTTTTATTAGTGTTTTTATTTTCTCTGAACAATACCCATATAACAACTATAAACGTTTTTCCAGGAGTCGCTGATATTGTAATGGATGCTCCTCTAATTATTTGGTTGTTATTATTTTTCATTCTGGGAGTTGTTGTAACAGTGATTTTTTTTCTTCCGACAGTATTAAAAAATACAAAATCAAAGAAAAGCAATGTATCTTGAGCTTTGGTGGTTTTTAACCGTTCCTATTTTTTTTGTAATTGGGTGGGTTGCTTCACGTTGGGATAGAAAAAAAAATAGACGTCGAAAGCAAGCAAAGTTTAAAGACCTGGAAAAATTAGTATTGTTTTTGACCGAGGAAAACCATAGTGATGCGATTAAGCTTTTACAGAGCATAATTAAAGATTATGAAAGATCGTTATATCTGCAAAAGTCGCTCGGTATTTTGTTTAGGCGCTGTGGTTTTTTTGACAGGGCACTTGAAATTCATGCTGCTTTACTTTCTATGCGTAAAGTTGATTCCTTTTTTTTAGATTCTATTTTAATTGACTTGACCAATGATTATATTTGCGCGGGGTTATATGACAAGGCTTTTCAAGCTTTAGAGCTTATTGAGAGCGAAAAATATTATGGCCAGACTCTTGAATTAAGATTAAAAATTAACCAAAGACTTAAACAGTGGGAACGGGCTTTAGAGACCCTTGAAAATCTGGAAAATCATTCTGGTGTGGAATATGAAAATCTTCGCATTCATTTTTTTTGCGAATTAATTGAGAATGGGGAAATAAAATACAAAGAGAAACTAAAGGAAAAGCATTCAGACCACAAACGAGTTAAAGAGATTCTTTCTAGTAAAAACAAAATTTTCTTAGAAAGCGGGAATTTTATTTGTAATTTTTGTGCTGCGAAGTTCGACTATTTCTTTTGGAAATGTCATTTGTGCGAAACGTGGGATTCTTGCGAAAAACTTAGTTACGACAAGCACTGATTTTGGAGGTTTTCGATCTGGATAGTTTTTTAAATACGTACAGACGGTATTTCAAACTTATTAGGCTTGATAAGCCGGTTGGAATTTTGCTTCTAATGTGGCCTACTCTCTGGGCATTGTTTATAGCATCGCAGGGGTTTCCAGAGATGGATATCTTGCTTATTTTTGTGTTAGGTGTAATTTTTATGCGATCAGCTGGTTGTATTGCAAACGATATAATCGATATGAATTTTGACAAAGATGTTTCTCGAACTAAAGACAGGATGCTAGCAAACAAAAAAGTTTCTCTACAGGAGGCTGTGATACTTATGGTTGGGTTTCTTGCTGTATCAGCCAGTTTACTTTTTTCTCTAAATAATCAAACTATAGCATTGGCTTTAGGGGCTTTAGTATTGACGTTGACGTATCCATTCTTTAAGCGATTTTTTTTGTTTCCGCAAGCAATCTTGGGTATTGCATTTGGTTTTGGTATATTGATGGCATTTTCTGAGATTAAAGGGGCAATTGAACCTGTTGGTTGGACTCTGTTTATTGCGAACTTTTTTTGGGCAATTGCTTATGACACGGTTTATGCGCTTAGCGATATTGAAGACGATAAAAGAATAGGTCTGAAAAGTAGTGCAATAACATTGGGGTCAAATGTTGGATTAGCAATTTATATATTTCAGTCTATCTTTTTGCTACTCATGATTGCCCCGGTCGCTATTATGAAAACCGGAATAGTTTATGGTTTCTTTTGGTTTTTAGCAGCACTATACTCTTATTATCTTTTGAAGAATCTGTCTTTGCCCAACGTCAGTTATCAGTCACTTTTTCAAAAAAACCAAAGAGTAGGGGCAATTTTATTTTTGGGTATTTTTCTGGATTTCGGAATCCAGTTCTGAGCCCAAGTTTATACTTCGCTCTTTTGCATTCAAGACTGCTTTTAGAATCCCTTTTGCAAAATCGTACTGATCTAGTGTTTCAAGTGCAATTTCCGTGGTTCCTCCTTTAGATGTCACATTTTGTCGTAGAATATTTGCCGGTTCTTTTGCCTCATAAAAAAGAGCAGTTGCACCAGCCGCTGTTTGTTTGACTAGTAGCAAGACTTCTTTTTTTGATAGGCCAAGCTCTTTGCCTGTTGACAGTAAAGCCTCATAAAAATTAAAAAAATATGCGGGCCCTGATCCAGATAAAGCAGTAACTGAGTGGAGCTTCTTTTCGGAGTTTACGATCAATGTTTTTCCTAATAATTCGAAAATGGTTTGCACACTATCCTTGTTTTTTTGCGATATATTTTTAGGAAAATATAGTCCTGTCATGCCCTTCCCGACGGTTACTGGTGTATTTGGCATGGCTCTGACAATATTTTTTGTCTTAAAAATTCTCCGCAATGTAGATAAGGAGATTCCAGCAACTACAGAAACAATCAAGAAATTAGCAAATGAAAGGTTTTTTGCAACTTTTATCTCCTCGTAAAGAGGGAACAACTGTTTTGGTTTGATTGCAAGTACGAGGATTACCTTTTGTTTTTTTAGGTTTTGGGTATATTCCAGCAAATCTCTAAAGAGCAACGGCGACTTTACTTTACTTGACTTTCCTAGCGATTTCCAAATCTTATCTATTTTTGGGTCTATTAATGCTAACTCATATCCTCTTTTCTGGGATAAATGATTAAAAATGGCGCCACCCATGTTCCCAGCTCCTAAGATAGAAATCCTCATAGATAAGATCCTTTAATGTTTAATTAGATTTTTGAAATTAATACCAATTAGTTTTGTAACGCTTAAATACGCTACAAGGCAAGTCACGAATATTACTGCAAAACAAAATATCCGCTCAAGCGGTTGGGTTCTCATTGCTTTCCAATCAAATACGTCAGACATGTATGCGGAAAAAAAATATACAATGCTACAACCAATTATTATTTTGGCAATAAACATAAACCATGACTTATTTGGACGATAAATATTTTTCTTTATAAGGATATAGAGTAACAATATTGCATTAAAGCACGCTGCAATACTAATAGCATATGCTAATCCTGCATGTTGATATAAGGGAACAAGGACAAAATTGAGGATCTGCGTAATTATTAAAGTGAGAATACCTACCACTACTGGTATTTTGATTTCTTGCCTGGCATAAAAGCCAGGTGCAATGATTTTCACTGCGATTAAACCAATGATTCCAATGGAGTATGCACTGATAGCCATCGCTGATTTATCTAAATCGTAATCGGAGAACGCTCCGTAGTGAAAAATAACTGATGCTAACGGTACAGCTAAATTATAAACAATCACACTAATAGGCAAGGTGAGAAAGCATACTAGCTTCAAGCCCCAATCAATTAGATCCGAAATACGCTCATTTTTACCTGCGCTCCAGGCTTCGGATAAATTTGGTAGTAAAACGGTTCCCAACGCCACACCGAGCAATGCTGTCGGAAACTCCATGATCCTGTCAGCATAGGAGAGCCATGAGATACTCCCCGTCTCGAGTCGTGAGGCAATATTAGTATTAATAATAATACTTATCTGAGCTATTGAAACTGCGAATGTGGCTGGAATAAAAATTTTTACAATTTTTCTTACATTTTCGTCAAGAAATTTTGAATGCATTAAAAGAGCGGCATTACGTTTTACATCTTTAAAAAAACCAATCCGATTGAGCCCCCATATTTGAAGGGTCAATTGCGCTACTCCACCTGTAATTACGGCAACCGCTAAACAGTATATGGGTTCGTCAAGTACAGGCGCTAGAAAAACGATCGATGCAATAAATGCGACGTTTAAAATCACCGGTATGAAGGCAGGTAGTTTGAATTCTGAAAAAGTATTTTGAATTCCAGAAATTAACGCGGATAGAGAGATAAATAAGATGTAAGGGAACATCAACCTTGTCAAATTAACGGACAGATAATTTGTGGCGTCATCGCCCTGAAAACCCGCGCTCATAGCGAAAACAATGTAGTCTGCAAAAATAATGCCTAACATTACGATTGAGGAAAGCAAGCACAACAAGACGGTTAAAATTTTGAGACTTAGTAATTGGCACGCCGATTCCCCTTTTTTTGTTTTTACCTCGGAAAGAACTGGAATGAATGCCTGGGATAATGCGCCTTCTGCGAATAGTCTGCGCAGTAGGTTTGGGATTCGAAAAGCTACGAAAAAGGCGTCAGTTTGGGAGGAGGCACCGAAATAGGTTGCAAATAGCATTTCCCTTATCAATCCCGATATTCTAGAAACCAGGGTAATTAAACTAATTGATAGCGTGCTCTTGAATAATGTCATGGATAACTGTATATTTTTATTTTATTTTACAGATATTAGGTCTTCAAATGGCAAATTCATCATCAGCGAGAAAAAGTGCTCGTCAGGCTGACTCGCGTAGACGTCACAATCAAATGCAACGCACAAGCTATCGCACAGCTGTAAAAACCGTCAAAAAAGCTGTGGATTCTGGTGACAAGAATGCAGCATCTGAAGCATTCGCTGTTGCTCAGAGAATCATCGATAAACTGGCTGATAAACGGATTGTGCATGCTAACAAAGCTGCCAGACACAAAAGCAGGTTAAGTAAGGCTGTCAAGTCTATGGCCTAGCATACTGGAATTAGTTGTAAGTTTTTGCTAGATTTAAGGTCGTTTTCCGAAAATACTAGTTCCAATTCTGATTAAGGTAGTAAAAGATGGGTCCGATTCACTTATAGCCAATTCCATGTCGTTTGACATACCCATCGAAATCATGTCGAAAATAAAAATAGAGGAATTTTGTTTAGAGAAATCAAGTTTTAATTTTTTCTGAACATCCACGAGAGTCTTAAACCGACTTTTTATTAATGTGCTATCGGGTGTATTTTCTGGGATAGTCATAAGGCCACGGACCTTTATTCTTCCAAATTCAGTGCATTCTTTTAAAACAATACTCAGCTCATCTGCTTTAGCGCCAGATTTATTTTTTTCGTTGCTGAAGTTTACCTGAACAAAAATATTTAATGGTCCTAATCCAATGGGTCGTTGAGCCATGAGTCTTTTAACAGTTCTCGGATTGCTTACTGAATGTACCCAATCAAAATTTTCAGCGATTGATTTTGTCTTGTTGCTTTGTATTGGTCCAATGTAGTGCCATTCTAAATTTAGACCCATGTTTTTAAAATAATTTATTTTTTCTATACTTTCGCTAACATAATTTTCTCCGAACATACTTAGGCCGGACTTATATGCTTCAAAAATTTTATTCGTTCCCATTTTTTTACTAACTGCCAAGATTTTTACTTTTGATAAATTAGTATTCGACCTTACACAACTCTTTTTAATTCGTTCATTAACTAGCTCAAGATTATTCAATATTGTCATTTGCTCTCTCTTTGCGAAATTTTGACCCTCTAAAGATATCGAATTTACACCAAAAACATTCAATGTCACCGTTTTTTAAAGCTATCTTTTCGGATGCCCTCAGTTTTATCTTAGAAACTAATTCTTTTTCATTAGTGAGCACCCAGACAGACCATCCGTTGAATTGTTTTTTCAAAATTGAACTAAAGATTGCTATTAATTTATCCATCGAACTGCTTTTACCCATCCGTTTACCGTATGGAGGGTTAGTTAATATTAACCCTTTGTCAAAATTCGGGCGAGTGAGGGCATGCAGTGATTTAACATTCCATGAGATTTTTTCGGCTAAGGGTTCGGGAAGAGCCCTAAAGGCATTTCTTTTTGCTGTATAAATATTTTCTTCAGAAATATCAAGGCCAAAAAGCGATGGATATGTATGCGAGTTCTCATCAAGCGTCTTCCAAACCTTCTCTGCATCTGAGTAAATTTTTTTTGTATTAATGTTGCCGAATGGAGAGGGTTTTGCAAACAGCTCATATGAGAAAATCCTTTTTTTTGACATGATAAAATTTGCAGGAAGTTTGGCTGCTATCCCTGCAGCCTCTATAATGAAAGTTCCACTGCCACACATTGGATCGATTATCGGAGTCTTTTTATCCCACTCGGTCAGTCTAATAAGTGAGGCTGCCAGATTTTCCTTCAAGGGCGCAATAAAACCTTCTTTTCTCCAGCCCCGTTTATAAAGAGGTTGTCCCGTTGAATCTATCGAAATTGTAACTAGGCAATTATCAAAATTTACCCAAATTCTAATATCAGGATTTTTGGTATCAACATTTGGTCTGACGCCAAAGTCATTTCGAAAAGAGTCACAAATTGCATCCTTTACAATAAGAGATGCATACCTTAATGAGACATCTTTCGGGAACCCTCTGCCATTTACATCTACTTTTATCGTTCGGTCAGGTAAAAACCAGTTTTTCCACTTAATCTTATGAGAGCAACTATAGAGCTCACGTGCGCTATTCGTTTGAGTACGGGTAAGGAGGATTAACAACCGTGTGGGGGTCCGAGCCCACAAATTCAGCATACAAACCTCTTCTGCAGTTGCTATAAAAAACACACCACCTTTTTTTATTTTGGGCTTGATATTGGATAGCAGATAGGTCAACTCACTTGACACAATAAGCTCTAGTCCCCTAGGACATATTGCAATTACTGATAAGGGGACTTCCATCAGAATGGCTTAAATATCACTAAATAAATTGTAAAAAAAAGTAAGAATACAGGAATTTCATTAAAAACGCGAAACCACACGTGGGAGTTTGTACATTTAAAGTTTGCAAAATCACGAAGAATTTTTCCACAATATAAATGGTAAGTAATCAATACAACAACGATTGATAGTTTAATATGCATCCAATTAAATTGTCTTTCAAGGCCAATTTCATAACCAATCCATAGCCAGATTCCGAATATTACTGAAAGTATCATTATCGGGTGGATAAATTTGTAAAGCTTTTGACCCATTACAATTAAGCGATCATATTCATCTCTTTTATTATCCTGATCAATATCTTTATCAGAAAAAATGATTGCTAAGTTAACAAATATTCGTGGGAGATAAAATAATCCTGCAAACCATGCGACAACAAAAAAAATATGAAATGTCTTGACCCAAAGCATTAATTTCTTACCTGACCGTCACTCATAACAATCCATTTTTTGGTAGTCAACCCTTCTAACCCAACAGGCCCTCTTGCATGCAGTTTATTCGTACTGATACCAATTTCCGCTCCCAGTCCATACTGAAATCCGTCGGCGAATCTAGTAGACGTATTAACCATTACAGAGGAGGAGTCAACCCTTCGTAGAAAATTCATTGCATTTTCGTGGTTTTCGGTAACGATTGACTCCGTGTGGGAAGAACCATAAGTAGATATATGAGAAATAGCTTCATCCATACAAGCTACAATTTTAATCGATAAAATAGCGTCTAAGTACTCCGTTGCCCAGTCTTTATTAGAGGCGATTTTTATTTTTCTTAACGCAGAAAATTTTTTTTCGGAAAGAATTTTTTTTGTTAACTTACAAACACGCATTTCAATATTTTTTTCTAGCAATAACGTACAGATTAGTGGAAGGATTTTTCCGGCAATTTTCGTATTTACTAAAAGTGTCTCTAAAGTATTACAGGTACCTAGTCGCTGCGTTTTTGAATTCATTGTTATGTCAACAGCTTTATTTTTATCTGCAAACTCATCGATATAAACGTGGCATATTCCATCGAGATGTTTTATTACCTGTATCTTCGAGTCTTTTGTAATTCTTTCTATCAAAGATTTGCCACCTCGAGGGATAACTATGTCAATATATTTATCAAGTGAGAGCAATTCTTTAACGAGACCCCTGTCCGTCTCTTTGGCAAGCTGCACTGAATTTGTCGGAACACTACATTTTTTGAGTATATCGTAAAAAATGCTATGCAAAACTACATTGCTGTTTATAGATTCGGAGCCACCTCTTAAAATAATGGCATTTCCCGTTTTAAGAGTTAAAGCGGCGGCATCAACAGTGACATTCGGCCTGGATTCATAAATCATCAATATAACACCGATTGGAACATTCATGTTACCAACCTTTATTCCAGATGGCTGTTCCATTAAGCTGCTGATTTTTCCGATGGGATCTGGTAACGAGGCAATTTGCTCAAGTCCATTACACATGTCGTTAATGGATTTATTGGTAATCTCTAATCTATCGAGAAATGCTGAATCTTTGTTTGTTTTTTTTGCAATTTCTAAATCTAAAGCATTTCCTTTAAATATATTTATTTTATTTTTTTCAATGCAGTCAGAAATTTTCCTTAGAATATCATTTTTTTGGATCGTTTTAATGGAATGCAGTTGTGAAGAGGCATCCCTCGCGTTCTTCCCAAGTTTTGTAGCTAATTCTCTTAGTTTGTTCATGTTAGTAATTAATGATAGCTCTTTCAAATTCTGTCCAGGGATCTCCCGGCATAATGCCTTTTAAGTGCTTGTCAATTTCATGTAATGATAACAAAATGTTTTCGGATTTTATATTCAATTTTCTCCTTGTGTCGTTTGCAATAATCCAAATTAAGAGAGGTAAAGGGACATTATCCTCTTTTAGTTGTCTGACTAATTGCAAGATTTTTCCCTTGTGTTGTGTTCTGATTACCTCTGGCAGAATAAATGGATTATGCTTCGAGTTGTTGTCGATTGAAGATACCAAAGAAGTTAAATCAATTTCACCTTCATTAGAGTTTTGGAACAGTCTGAGGCTCGCAATTTCGTTGTATGCGGAGGTAAAATTGCCCTCACATTTATCCACAATTAAATTAGTCAATTTATTTTTGTCTTTACCCGTATAGAAAGCCAATTCATTTTCAATGAACTTAAACAATCCATCGGCACTATCATTACCAAACTCGATACAATTTCCTTTTTGCGCCAATGCTCGGAACCATTTAGAGTTTTTACTGGTGAAGTCTAGCTTCGGCAAGTGTATTAATGCATAGATATTTTTCCGCTTATTCATATTAAGTTCAGATAGAAATGCCCCTCCTTTTGAACCGGGCTTTCCATTTTTTACATATATTTGCAAAAGTGTTACTTCGGAAAATAGACTTATATTCTCATACTTCTGAAAACACTCTTGCCAATTAAAAAAAGCGTCTGCAAAATATATATCTTTGTCAAAAGCACCCTTTAGTTTTAAACGAGTTTGCAATACCTCAAGTACGACTTTATGAAAAAGAGGTTCATCCGTCATTACTACCCAACATTTATTACTTTCGTCAAATTTAGTCCCAGTATATTTTGCTAAGAAATTTTCTACCTCTTTTTCACTGTGAGTTAGATCTGCAGGGATTACGATTTTCATAATTTAGAAAAGTTAATCCTTTGTAGTTTTTGAATTATTCGCATAGCTAGTTGCTTGTTAATATCTCTTGTGTGGAATAATTCATGCGCTTGTGTTGCAAGAACATCGGTATCATTAAAAGTAACTGAACGAAATATTTTCAATTCGTCCATCGGTTGTAAGGGTTTATCTTCTGAGTCGTAAATTTCAACTATTGCAGTAGTCCTTATTTCGAGTTCCCGTGGTCTCCCAGCACCCGAGAATCCTACAACTACTCTATCTGTTTTTACTTCTAATGTTAGAGAAACCTGAGCTTCAGCCTTGTTTTCTATTATTCTTACACCCGGAGCTCTCTTTAGTCTTTGGTAGATCTCGGTGCCCACTCCGTTATTTATACCGCTCAGATAAATGGTTGAAAAAGGCATCTTATCTTCCAGTACCCTAAACTTCCAACCACAACTAGTTAGCGCAAGTTGAAGGCTTATAAATATAAAAATGGAGTATAAAAAACGAGGCTTTCTCATATTTTTACGACTATGTTGATTAATCGATTTGGGACTATGATGGTCCGTAAAATATCTTTGTCTTGACAATATTTTTTAAATTCATTTGAATCTTGAGCTATTTTTAAAACCTGGTCGTTTGAAGCTGATGAGGGAATTCTGATTCTTCCTCGGCTCTTTCCATTTATTTGAATCGTAATATCTGTGAATTCTTGTTGTAAAGCCTTTTCATCCACCACAGGCCACTCAGAGTCAATCAACGCTCCAAACAAATTTTCGTATCGAACGTTATTCCAAATATGGCAGCAAATGTGAGGAGCGATAGGATATAGAACTCGCAACAATATCGAAAAAGATTCCACAAGAATCAATCTATCTTTTTTTTCAAACGGTTCTTGGTTGCCATTCGATGGTTGTAAAAATAATTCTATTGTATTTAGAAGTTTCATAGTGGCCGAAACTACGGTATTAAACTGAAATCGTTCCATGTCGTAAGTGGCCTGGGCAAGAATTTCATGACAGCTTTTTTTTAATTTTTTACCATTTTCTGTTATTTTGGTCTTGTCTACTTCAGAATAATTTTGAGCCTTTAAGAAATCAAGATTTTTTACATGAAAAGTCCATAGCCTCTTTGCAAATCTGAAGGAACCCTCTACGCCATCTTCTGACCATTCTAGAGTGTTTTCTGGCGGAGCGGCGAACATAGTGAACAATCGGCAGGTATCAGCCCCATATTTTTCAATTAAAACTGTAGGGTCAACCCCATTGTTTTTTGATTTTGACATCTTCTCAATTTTCCCTAATTGCACGGGTAGTCCATCATCTGCATTTATGGCTGAAACTGCTCTTCCTTTGTTATCTTTATTCAAAATTATTTTACTCGGATTGAAATATGTCTTTACAGTATCATTGTCACTTTCACGAAAAAAAGTTTGGTTAAGGACCATTCCCTGAGTCAGTAACTTGGTAAAAGGTTCGTCAATTTTGATCAGATTTAAATCGCGGGTCACTTTTGTCCAGAATCTAGCATACAGTAAATGTAATATTGCATGTTCAATGCCTCCGATATACTGATCAATTGGCATCCAATAGTCTATCTCTTCATTAAAAATTTGTTCTTTCTCTTGAGGACAACAATACCGCATGAAATACCAACTTGAGTCTACAAAAGTATCCATTGTATCTGTCTCTCTTCTCGCTTCCGCATCACAAACAGGGCACCGGGTTTTTAAAAACTCCTCACACTCTGTTAAGGGATTACCAACCCCTTTGGGTTTTAAATGTTTTGGCAAGATTACAGGTAGTTGGTCTTCATTGACTGGCACATCACCACAACTTGGACATTTCACAACTGGAATTGGTGTGCCCCAATAGCGTTGCCGACTAATGCCCCAATCTCTGAGACGTATTTGAGTTTTCTTTTCACCGATCCCCTGTTTCGACAAATCTTCTATTATTTGTTTTGATGCTTCAAGTGCTTTCATTCCTTCGTAGGGACCTGAATTGATGCAAATACAATTTTCTTTGCTTGCATACCATTCTTTCCACAATAGAGGGTCGAATGTTTTTGTATTATTTAAATCAGACATTTTAAGAACTTGAACTATTTTTAAACCGTATTTTTTTGCAAATAAAAAATCTCTTTCATCATGCGCAGGAACTCCCATAACAGCACCGTCTCCGTATCCTGATAAAACATAATTAGCAATCCATATTGGAATGTGTTCTCCTGAAATTGGGTGAATTGCAAATTCGCCAGTATCAATACCAACTTTTTCTTGTCTCGACTGCTCAACTTCTGAATTGGTTGATTCACCCCAATGTCTATCAATAAAACGTCTGATTTTTTCATTGCTTTTAATGATATGCTTCGAGATCATATGGTCTGCTGATAGAGCGATAAATGTAGCACCCATGATGGTGTCAGGTCGGGTTGTAAAAACATAGACTCTGTCATTTTTTTTAAAGTTCTGGCTCGCTAACTTTTCATTCACTTTAAAAGAAAAGCGAAGGCCCTCAGATTTACCTATCCAGTTTTTTTGCATTGACAAAACTTGCAAGGGCCATTCTAATTTATCGAGACCATCCAACAACTCATCTGTATACTTTGTTATTGCTAAATAATACATAGGGATTTCTCGTTTCTCTATGGGGGCGCCAGATCTCCAACCTTTTCCGTCGATCACTTGTTCGTTAGCTAATACTGTTTTGTCAACAGGATCCCAATTTACAACCCCCGATTTTTTGTATGCCATCCCACTTTTTAACATTTTCAAAAATAGCAATTGACTCCATTTATAATATTCTGGGGATGATGTATTAATCTCTCTAGACCAATCAATTGCAAACCCAAGTGATTTGAGTTGTTTTTTCATAGTAGAAATATTCTCTTCAGTCCATTGTGCGGGAGATTTTCTTTGATTAAGCGCAGCGTTTTCTGCAGGAAGTCCAAAGGCATCCCATCCCATCGGCATTAATACCTGGAACCCCTTCATTCTTTTCCATCGGGCTATCACGTCATTTATTGTGTAGTTTCGAACGTGTCCCATATGAAGTTTTCCAGATGGATAAGGTAGCATTGAGCAGGCATAGTACTTTTTCTTCCCATCGTTTCCGTTAAAGTTTGCACGGTAGAGTCCTTTTTTCTCCCAGTAATTTTGAATATTTGTCTCTAATTTTTGCGGGTCGTAATTTTCCACTTTGGAATTCATCATGGTATTTTTAATCTTATGGGTAGAATTGGTGCTGACTTATAACTTCCTTTCTTATTATAGGTTAGACTTGAGGAGTATGCTCGAAACAATATTAAAAACCCTCAATGCCCCCCAAAAAGAGGCCGTGCTCCATGACGGAGGTTCAGTATTAGTTTTAGCGGGGGCGGGCAGTGGCAAAACAAGAGTACTAACAACCAGGATTGGCAGGTTATTGGTTGATCGGGTGGCGACACCGGGTGCGGTACTCGCAGTGACTTTTACTAATAAGGCGGCTAAGGAAATGATTACCCGCATTAGCGGCATGGTTCCTTACGATCTTCGAGGAGTCTGGATAGGAACTTTCCACGGTCTATGCCATAGATTATTACGACTCCATCATAAAGATGCCGGATTGGCTCAAGGCTTTCAAATTATGGATATGCAGGATCAAACTTCTAGTATAAAAAGGTTGCTTAAAAGTTTAAATGTAGATTCAGAAATAATTCTTCCGAAGGAATTACAGCGGTTCATTAATAATGCCAAAGAACAAGGATTAAGGCCGAATGACATAGAGGATGTGAACGGTTTTAATCGACAATACATTGAATTATATGAAGCATATGATGCCCAATGCCAACGTGAGGGAGTAGTTGACTTTGGAGAACTGCTACTGCGATCTGTGGAGTTAATCCAAAGACATAATGAACTGAGACGCCATTATCAAAACCGATTTCATCATATCCTGATAGATGAATTTCAGGATACAAACGCTTTACAATATAAATGGCTCAGGCTGCTTTCAAGTAGCAATTCCGTTGTATTTGCAGTTGGGGATGATGATCAAAGTATTTATGCGTTTAGGGGCGCTGATATCTCTAATATGAGTAGTTTTGAAAAAGATTTTGGCGTAGAAAAAATTATTAGGCTTGAACAAAACTACAGATCACATGGCCATATTCTTGATGCGGCAAACGCATTAATTCAAAACAATAAAAATCGTTTAGGCAAAAACTTATGGACAGACTCAGAATTAGGCGATCAGATAATTGTAAATGAATGTGTAGATGATACTTATGAAGCAGACTGGGTTGTCGAGGAGATAAAAGCTTTTATTGCGAGAGATGTTTCACTATCGGAGATTGCGATTCTCTATCGAAGCAATGCACAATCGAGAATAATAGAACATTCCTTGAGCAAAGTCGGTGTAAAGTACAGGGTTTATGGAGGTTTCAGGTTTTACGACCGAGCTGAGGTTAAAAACGCTCTTGCTTATTTAAGGCTCATTGAAAATTTGGAGGATGACAACGCACTTTTAAGAGTGATTAATTTCCCTCCTCGTAAAATTGGGAGCAAAACGGTTGAAAATCTTCAAAAAATGGCTAAGGAAAAAGACTGTTCTCTATTTGCAGCAATCAATTTTTTAGAAGGAAAAGCTGTAAAACCGGTGACTGCTTTTAAAGAATTAATTGAGCTCATAAAGAAGGAGACCTGTAATTCAACGTTACCTGACGTAATAAGCCGAACTTTGAAACTTTCCGGATTAATTGAACACTACTCAGACGACCGTGAAAGTGTTGATCGTTTGGAAAATTTGAGAGAGCTCATCAATGCTGGAGAATCATTTCTTATTTCTGAAAAAATTGGAGAGAATGTTCCGGCAAACATAGGTATTACTGGTAATGTTAACAAAATTAGAAATGGAGAAGATGAATTACTAACTCAACAAAATATGGGTAATGAGAACGTCACTCCATTAACTGGCTTCATATCAAATGCAACGCTTGATTCTGGAGAAAGCCAGGCAGAAGTTGGGGAAGAGGCGGTCCAATTAATGACAATTCACGCTGCAAAAGGACTCGAATTTGATAAAGTTTTTATTGTGGGATTAGAAGAGGGTCTTTTCCCACATGAAAATAGTTTAAACGAATATGGTGGATTAGACGAAGAACGAAGGCTAATGTATGTTGCTATAACAAGGGCTAAGAGAAGCTTGTATTTCTCATTCACTCAAATGCGTAAGCTTTACGGACAATTTCGCTACAACAGAAAAAGTAGGTTCCTTGATGAAATCCCCGAGGAAAACATTAGTTGGATTGCGTCCGATTCAAGGAGAAAAAATCATTTCGGGGTTAGTACAAAAAAAACTAACGATTTTTCGCTTGGCAAGAATGAAGTAGCGTCCCTACCAATGAGTGCTATCCCGCAAGAAAATAAGTTTTTTGATAAAAAAGGATCGTTATTTATGATTGGAAAAACCGTCCGTCATAATAAGTTTGGCGATGGGATAATCCTTAATTTAGAAGGGACTGGTAAGGAAAGTAGAGCTGAAATTCGTTTTAGTGATGGTGGTACAAAATGGCTCTCTCTGCCCATTGCGAAATTAGAAATTATATAGAGCATGCTAAGCAGATAGGCATTCAAATGTAATCAAATTTTGCTGATAAAGAAAAAAAAGTATCTCTAAAATGCTTGTTGATTTAATACGTGAAACGTTATTCACGGAAATAGTTCTTTTAGTAATTAGTTCCTCAAGGAGCGCTTTAATAATTCGATGTTGTCTTGCTGACAAGGTTGATAGGTCTAACTCTTCACCGTTGTAGAATAAATTATCTCTCCAAAATATAGTCTTCATTGACGGGTTCATGTTTAGACTGTTTTTCCTTAAAAGAAAGCTAAAGTCAGGAAAACTAATTTCATTATTTTCTATACGGTCAAGAATATCATCATCGGACTCTGTAATCGTCTTAACTAAGTTTTTTTTTATTTCTTCAGATTTAGGAAAAATGTTTCTCACCTTACTTGAAATCTGATTCGCTAACCGATCAGAAAAAGTCATTGGGTTTGCAGAAGGTTTTATTTTTTTATAGTCGAGTAAAGAATCTGGTTCAAAGCAGATATTTTCCATATGGTAAAAAAATACCTTGTCGGTTAAGTCCAAAATATTTGGATTTTTGAATCCAATAGAATATGTTATTGATGTTTCTTGTATTGCTATTCCGTTGTGCGCTACATTAGGTGGTAGGTATAGAGCATCCCCGGGATTAAGAACCAATTCTTCTTCAGGTTTAAAATTTTTTAATATTTTCAAATCAGGGTTATTTGTAAAAGTACGATCGAATCTAGAGGATAGTTGCCATAGTTTCTGTCCGTATGCCTGCACGAGAAAGACATCGTATGAGTCAAAGTGCGGCCCAACACCCCCTCCCTTATTTGATAGACTTACCATGAGATCTTTTAATCTGAGAAGGTCGATGAAATTAAATAGGTGGAAAAAACGGTCTGCGTAAGTCAGTTGTGTATTTATTTTATCTATCAATATAGTCCAGTTATTAGATGTTATTTTTTTTAAAAAATTGGACGTTAAAGGACCATTTTTTACATGCCAAGCTTTTCCCTTGTATACACATTTTGAGGGAACATAGTCAGTTTTCGATAGTTTTAAAATCTCTGACTTCGTAACAGGGAGATTTTTAGCAATATTTTTGGAAATGAAGTTTCTTATTAAAACAGGTTTTTTTTGCCAATATTTCTGCTTAAAAACTTTCTCACTCAGAGAATTTGGCCAGTTGATTGAAAAATGATTCATTTTTCATCTCCATATTTTTTCTTGATATCATGCAATAAATTCAAAGCCTGTAGTGGTGTGAGCTTATCAAGATTAGCTTCTTTGATTTCCGGAGGAATTGACTTTTTTTCCTGCTTAAAACTATCAACCACAGAGGGTGGCTTAGCCTCTAATCGTAAAGGTTTAAAACCACGATTTTGAATTCTGGTAGCTCTCTCTATAATACTGTTTGAGATGCCCGCTAGTTTGGCAACCTTTATTCCAAAACTATTCGAAGCAGCCCCCTTTCTCAAAGCATAAAGAAAGATAATTCTATCCTTTTGTTCTATAGTTTCGAAATGAAAGTTTTGAATTGTACTGATAACGTTAGTTAGTGCAGTGAGCTCAAAATAGTGCGTTGAAAATATAGAAAGAGCACCATTTTTATTTGCTAGCTCTTCAGCAATAGACCAGGCGAGGGCAAGCCCGTCCTTTGTCGAAGTTCCTCTCCCAATTTCATCGATAAGCACGAGACTGTTCTTTTGGGCAAAATTGAGCAATTTAGCAGCCTCAGTCATTTCTACCATAAATGTGGACCTACCTCCACCGATGTCATCTGATGCACCGATTCTCGTGTAGATACTTTTTATCGAACCAATATTCGCTGATTCGGCGGGAATTGGAGAGCCCATTTTTGCTAATATTACTATTACTGCAACTTGTCTCATATATGTCGATTTCCCGCTCATATTTGGGCCTGTTACAAGCATCATGTTTTGATTGGGGTTCAGGACTGTGTCATTTTTTAGAACTGGTGTATGACTTCCTAAATCTTCATTAATCTGTTCAAGTACGGGGTGCCATCCATTTTTTATAAAGACCTCTGGTTCGTCAGTAATGTTTGGGATCACCCAATTATGTTTAACTATTTTCTGCGCTAACGAGAGTAGTGCATCAATCACTCCCAAATGTTCAGATGTGTTGTATAGAAATTCACCTGATTTTTTGAGCTCGCCGCACAGATCTATAAATATCTTTTGTTCAAGTTTTTCGATTTCAATATCAATCTCACTCAGTTTCACATCTATTTCGGTGAGTTCACTAACGTCATATCTTTCTGCATTTTTTAACGTTTGCTTTCTTCTATATCTTTCAGGAACTTTATTTTTCAAGTTTGAACTGACCTCGATAAAATGTCCATGGACAGAACTGTATCCTATTTTTAAAGAAGAGATTTTAGTCTTTTCACGTTCACTTAATTCTAACTTTATGAGCTCTGTGCTAAATAATGCTCGTTGTCTGCGAAGAGCATCGAGTTGGGAGTTGTATCCTGACTTTATGAGAAAAGATTCTTTAGAGGATTGAGAGTTTGATTTACTAATTACAGATCTTATTTTTTCCTTTATTTTTTTTAGTTCGTCGCTTTTAAAAAGACTTACAGCATTTTTTATATATTTTTGACCAGAATTTTCCAAAAAAACACCTGCACTGTATATTTTCTCTATTGTTTCACTCAAACTATATAATTGGCGGTGGTTACATTTCTCTAAAGCAATCCTTGTGGCTGTATGACCAAGATCCCCAATTCCCTTAAAGTTTTCTCTTACCGGTAGTTTTTTTGTTAACCATTGAATAGAATGTTGCCGTTCCAAAATTTTTTCTCTGGATTCAAGTGGTGACAGAATCCATGCTTTTAAAGTTTTTGATCCGGTCACTGTGGCACAAGCGTCCAGATTATTGAGTAAAGTCACATTCTTGTTCTCAAAAAAGTGTGGACGCACAAGTTCAAGTGCTCTCTGTGACGTGCTGTCAATAAGGAAATGGCTATTCTGAGAGTAGAAATGAGGAGTTTTTATATGTTTAAACGACTGGCCGATATTTTTTTCAATATATGTTAGTAATGCATTTAGCGCCCTCATTATTGTAGGTTCTTTTTCAAATCCCAGATAATTTAATGAGTTGATTTTTAATCTATCTTTTAAAATAGTTTCCGCTTTGTAAGCGTCCCATTCCCAGGGAGGGTAAGGGACGAGTTTTTTAAAGGAGTTCTTAATATGCAAAGGGGTCTCAGCTAGATTTTTTTTGTACCCAAACTTTTCAAAAAGGTCAGATTTATTAATATCTTCACTAAACAGTATTTCAACAATATTGAATTTGCATAGAATTGTATCTAAGATATTTTCGCTAAGAGTTTTTTCTCGATTAAGCACAACCTGATCAACATAAAGCTTACCAGTTGCAACTTCACACCAAGCTAGTCCGCCGCCAATGTCAATAGCCGCCAGGTACTTTTGATTCGTCTCGTCAACCAGTTCTTCTTCATAAATAGTTCCGTCGGTAAGTATCCTAACCACTTCGCGTTTTACTAAACCTTTGCCTGGCTTGGACTCCTCCACTTGTTCACAAATCGCAATAGTTTTACCATGCGCTAAAAGTGTTTTTATGTGTCGGTTCGAAGATTGCACAGGAACTCCAGCAAGCAAAACATCTTCGCCTCCACTTTTTCCTCGCTTAGTCAATGCCAAATTTAATATTTCTGAAGCTTTTACTGCATCTTCGAAAAACAGTTCGTAAAAGTCGCCCATACGAAAAAAAACAAAGCTGTCTTTATGACGTGCTTTTATTTCCAAGTATTGTTTTATAACAGGAGTATGCAGCTCAGTGTTCATTCTAATGGTTTAGATTAAACTTTTCTCGAAGCCAAGATTTTTAGAATTACCGGAAAAAGTCTAGGATTTGCAGCAATTACATCGCCAGAGCAAAGATATTCTTGATTATTGCTGAAATCACTAATAAATCCTCCAGCCTCTTTGACCATGAGAGACCCTGCGGCCACATCCCATGCTTTTAAACCTCTTTCAAAGAACCCATCAGTACGTCCAGCTGCGACGTAGCATAAGTCCAATGCTGCAGACCCAGTTCTTCGAAAATTCACTTCTGCATCTAAAAAAAATTGTAACTTTTCATTATAAAAAGACTGCCTTTGTTTTTCGCCGGTAGGAAACCCGGTTGTAATTAAACTAGATTTTAAAAATTCCCGTGAAGATACTCTTATCCTTTTATTATTTAAATATGCTCCTCGTCCTTCAGAGGCACAAAATAGTTCATCTCTGTGCGGGTCATAAACTACAGCCTGGTGAACTCTACCTCTACGTAATAGTCCGATAGAGACACTATAAAACGGAAAATCATGTATAAAGTTCGTCGTGCCATCTATTGGGTCTATTAACCAGGTATATTCAGCATCGTTTTCCAGTTTTTTCTTTAAAGCTTCCTTATCCGTCGATTCCTCAGCGACAATTTCGTGTTTTGGGTAAGCATTAGCTAGGATATTGATAATCTCCTTCTCGCATTCTTTGTCGATGTTGGTGACGTAATCGGTTTTTTCTTTCTGCATAATTTGAATCTTAGTAGGATCCAAGATAGCCTTATTGATCAAATGACCAGCTTTTCTGGCAGCTTTAACGGCGGTATTTAACATTGGGTGCATGATTTTATGGAAATAAATGAGCTGTTATCGAGTTATTTAAAAAAAGTTCATTGGGCTTTTGTGGGTTTAACTCATCCCGGCAATCTTGGTGCAATCTTGCGCGCACTAAAAAACACCGGATGTTCTCCTCCTATTTTAATTGATCCTGCCAAAGATTTGATGGTAAATTCTCAACAAGTTTTGTCTAGAGCATCTCATGCAAAAGAATATGCCCATGATGTTAAGCTGAGGAACCTCGAGACTGCACTCGGAGGTTCTAGGATGGTTATCGGATTTACGGCGAGAGATAGGGATATTCAAATTCCTAAAATATCATTTGAAAAAACTTTAAAAAGTGTTGGCGAGAGCTTGCTTCGTTGGGAAGATTTTCATGTATCTTTCGTCTTTGGTTGCGAAAAATCTGGTTTGTCTAACAAAGAATTATCACGATGTACTCGAGTGTGTACTTTCGACCTAGATGAAAGATACCCGTCTCTAAATGTTTCACATGCTGCATTGCTAGTAGCTTATTTTACTAGGGATGCCATTAGAAAGGCAATATTGAGAAACAGCAATTATCTACAGAAGGAGCATCGGCAAAATTATTCGGTTGCAACTATAAAAAAACCAGCTTGTCAAAAAACTTTATACAGTCTTGAAAGATCAATGATTCAGTTGGGGGAAAAGATAAATTTTTTTAAGCAGGGGAATAGAGAAAACAGTGAGATTAAAATGAGACGGTGGATTATTAATAATAAAATAGAAGAAGATGATGCGAAATTAATGGTTAGCTTCTTCTCCGAAATAAAGAAAGAATTGAACTAGATTGGAATACATATGGTTATGTCAAAATTTTATGCCGATATAGAAAATGTGATGGACAAGGATCCAGCAGCAAGAAGTTGGGTAGATGTAGTGTTGTTTTACCCTGGTTTTCAGGCAATCGTAATTCATAGGTTGGCAAATTGGTTTTGGGTCAAAACAAAATACTTCAAATGGGTGGGAAGATTTTTTTCAAGCTTTGGGAGATTTTTAACTGCGGTGGAAATCCATCCAGGTGCAAAATTAGGAGAGAGAGTGTTTATTGATCATGGATGCGGGGTAGTGATCGGGGAGACAGCAGAAATTGGTGATGACTGCACAATTTATCAGGGAGTCACTTTAGGAGGAACTTCTTTAATAAAAGGCGAGAAAAGGCATCCTACACTGGGCTCTGGTGTTGTCGTAGGCGCTGGTGCAAAAATTCTAGGTCCTTTTTTGGTTGGTGAAAATTCAAAGATTGGGTCTAATGCAGTTGTCTTGAATTCTGTACCCGCTGATTCTACAGTAGTTGGTGTTCCCGCAAGAGAAGTTTTTGTTCAACCAGATGATACCGAAAAAGTTTACGACAACAATTTTGAGGCATATGGTGTTTCATCCCCGGCAAATGATCCAGTGGAGGTTCGATTGAATGCTTTGATAAGAAAGATCCAGGAGCAAGACCAGGAAATTGAGTTGTTAAAAAAAAGATTGGGTCACAAGGATAATTGATATATTCCTGAGGATTTTAAAAGAAGTCCTCCCCCGGATAATTTTTTTTTGGAAATCCGCCAATCAGGCAAAACTATTCTTTTTTTTCCCGAAGGTAATTCATAGCTACCAGGCCTGTGGGTATGGCCGTGAATTATTATGCTTGCATCGGAGTAATCTAGTTGTTTTTCAACCTCTGAAACATTAATATCCATAATCTCTTCCGTTTTCTTTGACTTTGCATAATTACTTTCCTTTCGCATTTGTGAGGCTATAAGGAGCCTGTCGGATATATCCTTTTTCAAAAATATATCTCTCCATTGTGCGGATAAGACCATTTTCCTGAATTCCTGATGTTCTTTGTCATTGGTGCACAGTTGATCACCATGCATCAACAAATAATTGGATTTAGATTGGTTGTGAGAAAGTAGTATTTTCTGAGGCAGTAAGGTGGTATGAGTTTTCTTGCAAAAAGCTTCACCAATAAGGAAATCTCTGTTCCCGTGCATAATTCCAACTTTGATACCAGACTGGCTAATCTCTTTTAAAATAGAAACCAACTTACCCAGATATTCAGGTGGGTTGGCTGTTTCCAAAATATCATCGCCAATCCAGGCATCAAAAAGATCACCCAGAATTAAGAGCCACTCTGGCCTGGCTCTAATTTCTCCCAAACAGGATTCTTTTAACCATTGGATAAATACTGTAGATAATTTATCGGTATTTGTGCTCAGGTGAATATCAGAGCAAAGAACAGCTGACTCAAAACGTAGAGTGTACACGTTATTTCAGCTTTGAAATCTTTTGTATCTCGATTGGTTTAACAGGCACATCCTGAAAAAATCCACGTGTTCCTGTTTGAACTTTTCCAATTTTAAAGATTGTTTCCTGTCCATCTGTAACTTCTCCAAAAACAGCGTATCCCCATCCATCCGACGTCTCTTCATTGAAATCAAGGAACAAATTATCAACTAAATTAATGAAAAACTGTGAACTGGCAGAGTGAGGGTCACTCGTTCTCGCCATTGCGATAGTTAGCGCTTTATTTGAGAGTCCGTTATTAGCTTCATTTTTGATGGACTCTTTCGTTGATTTTTCCTCAAGATTTTTATTGAAGCCGCCTCCTTGAATCATAAAGCCATCAATTACTCGATGAAATATTGTTTTGTTATAAAATTTTTCTTCAACATATTTTGAGAAATTTTTTACAGTTACTGGAGCATCTTCCGGGAAAAGGGAAAGAGTGAACTTTCCTAAACTTGTGGTAACAGTATATTTCACTTCGCAGCTCCCTCTTTTTTTATTGTATCTAAGTCTAAACTTCTAGATAAAAACGGAATATTTTTCAAAAAATTTGATTTTGCCTCAAGCCTGTCATTGTTTTTTTTACTTTTTTTGATACCTTCCAAATATGTCTCCCTTGCTAAAAATAGGTAGAGATCCGCTAAATTCTCATAAGCAAGCCCATAGTCTGGGTTATTGAGTATGGCTAATTTAAATGAATCGATAGCTTTTTGTTCCTGACCCATTTTGTCGTAAAGTACCGCTAAATTATTATATGGCTCGGGTAGTTCAGGAAATTCCTCTGACAGTCTTTCGAATAGGAAAATGGCATTACCCAAAATATCCTTATTTTTCGAAGACACTCCTATCTCGGCTTTTAAAAGGGCTTCTAAATATCGCCATTGAGCGTCTCTGGGCTTTTCTTTCAATTTCAATATGATGATATCATTTGCTTTTTCATGTTTTCCCAGCTCAATCAGTTCTCTTGTTTCCAGTAAAGCTTTAGTTTGGCTAACATCGGCTTGTGCATTTGAGTATAACGTTCCAACAAGAGCGGAGTTCGACAGAAAAAAATAAAGGAGTATTTTCAGCGGTAATCTTTGCATAGTAAACTAATTAGTTAAATTATATCCTACACCAAAATGATACGGAGCCGCGTTGAAAATTTTTAACAGTATCAAGAGAAAAAAAGACAAATTTTCCTCCTTAAAGCCAGGCCATGTGACTATGTATGTTTGCGGCATGACAGTTTATGATCATTGTCATATTGGCCATGCTAGAGTTATGGTATTTTTTGACCTTGTCAAGCGCTGGTTTGAGGCAAAAGGTTTTAGGGTAACTTATGTTAGAAATATTACTGATATTGACGATAAAATTATCAAGAGAGCTATCGAAGAAAAAGTGGGGGTTAATGAATATACGAAGAAGTACATAAGGGAACTGCACGATGATGAAAAATCGCTTTTTATTCAAAAGCCCTCCTTTGAACCCCAGGCGACAAGGTACGTTCCGGAGATGATCGAATTGATCGAGAAATTGGTTAAGAAAGATTATGCTTATATCTCCGAGACGGGGGATGTAAATTTTGCTGTTCGTTCTTTTTGTGATTATGGGAAATTGTCCGGCAAATCGATTGAGCAGTTGAGGGTAGGTCACCGGATTTCAATCGATGAAAAAAAAAGAGACCCTCTGGATTTTGTACTTTGGAAGAGTGCAAAGCAGGGTGAGCCGGATGATGTTATCTGGAAATCTCCTTTTGGTGCAGGCAGGCCTGGTTGGCATATAGAATGTTCAGCTATGAGTAACGCCTTGTTAGGAAAACGATTTGATATTCATGGCGGAGGAGCTGATTTACAGTTTCCTCATCATGAGAATGAGATTGCACAGTCAGAGTGTGGCTACGGGGTCGGGGGAGAGCCTCACGTGAACACTTGGATGCATGTTGGATTTGTTACGATAAAAGATGAGAAGATGTCAAAGTCTTTAAATAACTTTTTAACAATTAAGTCAGCTATTAAGGAATATGACTCTGAGTCCTTGCGATATTTTCTACTTAAAACGCATTACAGAAAACCATTAAGCTACTCTGATGAACAGGTGAGAAATTCTCAAAACAGTCTACATAGTTTACAAGAAGCGCTGGCGAGTAAAAATGATGGAGGCGGTGAGTTTGACGTTGCCAGTAGGAAGAATTTTGTAGCACGACTCATGAATAGTAAACATGAGTGTGCAGTAGCTTTCAAAAATGCCTTGGATGATGATTTTAATACTCCGCTGGCTTTTGCAGAGATGTTTAAGTATGCAAATTTATTAAGAAAGAAAACAACTCATATTTACTCTGAAGATTCACAAGAAGATATCCTAAGAGGAATGGGTGAAGTTCTTGGATTGTTGAATAATTATTCGGAGAAAGATGATCTTCAACGTGAGGTCATAATTGAAAAATTATCCACAGGAAAAATTGAGCAAATTATTTCCCTGAGACAGAGCGCTAAAGATCAGAAGAATTTTGAATTAGCAGACAGATATAGAGAGAAGCTGTTACAACACGGGGTTAGTTTAGAAGACGGACCAGATGGAACGAAATGGAAGTTTCAAAGGATTAAAACAAAAAAATGATATTCTTAGATTTCGAAAAACCAATAGAAGAATTGCACCAAAAAATTCAGGAATTGAGACACGTACAGACTGAAGAATCTGCTCTAGACATCAGTAAAGAGATAGACACACTCGAGAAAAAAAGTAGCCAACTGTTAAAAAACATTTATGGTTCTCTTACTCCGTGGCAGATCTCTCAAGTGGCTAGACATCCTGAAAGGCCATATTCCTTAGATTTCATAGAATCAATAACTGAAGATTTCACCGAGCTTCACGGAGATCGTCTTTTCGCCGACGATCCTGCGATCATAGGTGGTGTTGGGAGATTTGAGGGCCGATCCGTTATGTTTATAGGGCATCAGAAAGGAAGAGATTTAAAAGAAAGGACTTTTCGGAATTTCGGGATGCCTCGTCCGGAGGGTTACAGAAAAGCAGCAAGGTTGTTGCGTCTCGCCGAAAAATTTTCAATTCCTGTCGTGACCCTAGTGGATACGCCTGGTGCTTATCCAGGTATCGGAGCTGAGGAACGAGGACAGTCTGAAGCTATAGGTAATAATTTGTTTTTGATGGCTGGGCTAAAAGTTCCCGTTGTAAGTGTCGTTATTGGTGAAGGGGGGTCCGGAGGCGCTTTGGCAATAGCGGTTGCGGATCGACTATTAATGTTTGAATACTCAATATATTCGGTAATATCGCCCGAGGGATGTGCTTCAATTCTATGGAAGGATTCAGAGAAAGCATCAAAAGCTGCAGAAATTTTGGCGATAACCGCTAATAGACTGCAAAAATTGGGTTTGATAGACGGCGTACTTGATGAGCCTCTTGGCGGAAACCACAGAGACTATCAAATGGTATTTTCTACTTTAAAAAAAGATCTTAGTAGAAATCTGAAAGTTTTAAGTGAGCTTGATGTTTCAGAGCTGATTAAACAGAGACAGGATAGAATTCGTGGTTTTGGAAGATTTTCCGAGGCTAGTTAGTAAATTTAAAAAATTTTTCATCGGTCTTTCCGGTGGACAAGACTCGGTGGCGTTGCTGCACTTGCTATCAAATCTGAGATTAAACAACCGTGAGAGATATAATTTTTCAGTTGAAGCAATTCACGTAAATCACGGGCTTCAAAAGGATGCAACAGTCTTTCAAGAATTTTGTCATAGTTTGTGCTATAAACTACAAGTCAATTTGCATACTAAGTGTATTCCAGATAATGAACATGAGAAAAAAGAATTAGGTATTGAAGCATTCGCCCGCAAGCACCGTTATGTTGCTTTCTCAGAGCTAGTAACTAGTCAAGATTGTCTGGTCTTAGGACATCATGCAGAGGACCAGGTTGAAACATTTCTGCTGCAATGGATTAGAGGGTCAGGAATAAATGGATTGAGCTGCATGGCACGATTTTCGGAAAAGACCGTTAAAGGCAGAAAATATGCAATTTGGAGACCATTTCTACATCTTAGCAAAGACTCGATAAAGAAATATCTGGAGGATCATAATTTAAACTGGGTGGATGACGTAACTAATTTCAGCTATCAATTTGACAGAAATAGAATTAGGAATGTTGTAGTACCAAATATTTTGTCACTTAGGGAAGGTGGCATGAAAGGTATGTTGCGGTCAATCGATAACATAAGTAGAGCAAAATTGGTAATCGATGCAAAGATGATGGAGTTATTTGAGAGCGTGGTCTCTTCAAATTCTGATTTACTGGTGCAAAACGAATGTTTAAATGTTACAGTCAGTGGGGTGAAGTTGTTGCAAGAACCTGACTCACTGGTATTTGAACTAATTCGTTTTTGGCTACGTTCTTCAGGCATTTTAGCGCCTCCCTACGCGAGACTCGGTGAGTTTGTGAGGCAACTAAGACATGCAGAGCCGGGCTCCCGACCTGAGCTAGCGTTAAAAGGAGAAAGTGATTCGTATAGGATGCTGTTTTATAAAGGTCGACTTTGGTTGGAAAAAAAATAATGAAGAGGTTAGTCCATAAATATGGCGGTACGTCTCTAGCTTCAATAACACGAATTAAAAATGTAGCTGAAAGAGTAGCAAAATGGCGTGATAGTGTTCCGGAGATAGTAGTTGTCGTCTCTGCCATGGCTGGGGAAACTAATAGGTTGATTGATTTGGGTAAATCATTGTCCGACAATCCTAATCGACAAGCGATGGACCAGGTCGTGGCTAGTGGCGAGCAGGCATCGGCGGGCTTATTGACAATTGCACTAATAGATTTAGGTTACGACGCTATTTCCTACTGTGGCTGGCAAGTGAGGGTTATAACTGACGGTAACCATGGAAAAGCTAGAATTTTAACGATAGAAAATAACAGGCTCGAGGAAGATCTTGGGAAAGGGCGGATTGTTGTGGTAACAGGGTTTCAAGGGGTAACAGAGAAATCGGTGGCAATATCTACCCTTGGGAGAGGAGGCTCCGATACTTCAGCAGTTGCTTTAGCTGCTTCCTTAAAAGCAGATGAATGTCTTATTTACACCGATGTAGATGGTGTTTACACTACAGACCCACGAATTGAGCCCGAAGCCAGGAGGTTAAATGAAATCACTTTTGAAGAAATGTTAGAAATGTCCAGCTTAGGATCCAAGGTGCTTCAGATAAGATCAGTTGAATTTGGTGGAAAATACAAAGTAAGGACACGTGTGCTTTCGAGCCTGAAGGACCCGAGACTTTCGGTTCAGGAGGAGTTGAGTTGTAGCACTTTAATCACTCAAGAGGAAGATAGAAATATGGAAGAGGCACTTATATCCGGAATTGCGTGCAATAGAGATGAGGCTAAGATTACAATACCTGGAGTCCCCGATACACCCGGCATTGCTCACAAAATATTGGGACCGATAGCGGAAGCAAATATTGATGTCGATATGATTATTCAAAATGCTGGTATTGATGGACTCACAGATTTTTCTTTCACGGTGCCACGGTCTGATTTAACAAGAGCCACAGAACGATTGGAAAAAAAGGTCATCGATGAGATAGGAGCTAAAACACTTCACACGGACAAAAATATTTGTAAAGTGTCCATTATTGGAATTGGGATGCGTTCAAGTGTAGGTGTAGCGAGCAAAATGTTTGAAGTCTTATCTAAAGAGGGGATTAACATTAAAATGATTTCGACTAGCGAAATAAAGATATCGGTTGTTTTAGAGGATAAGTATATGGAACTTGCCGTTAGAACTTTGCATGCAGCTTTTGGACTTAGAGAAGCGTAGTTTTGATATACTTAAACTCGAGGCCATAACATATTTGGTTGTACCAAAGGAGACATGACCGAGAGGCTGAAGGTGCTCCCCTGCTAAGGGAGTATGTGCCAAAAGCGCATCGTGGGTTCGAATCCCACTGTCTCCGCCACTCTTATAAAAAATTTTATAATGAATTCAATAAGTTAGGGTTCAAAAAGGTTACAAATGAATTTGCAGCAAGAAAAAAGCTCTAATAGAGTGTTCTTGAAAATTTTAGAATATACTTTATATTATTTCTATTCGTGGACCGTTAGTTATATTAACAACTATGCTAGCAGTTGACGAATACGTCGCAAGAAGTTTTGATCATTTCAAAAGGTAGTACTTACTATTTAAAGTAATAGGAGATTTGCCCATGCCAGAGATAGGTAACTACGGTCAGCTTAATGCCTCAACACCTTTGGATCCTAGAATAAATTCGGTTGATAAAAATGCTTCTAACAAACAAAGCAACGTTAAATCCCCCAGAGATCCAGAGATCCAGCGGGATGAGGGAGTGATTAGGCAGGATTTCGATAGAGCTCAGAAGAAATCGGGTTCAGGTTTTTCGTCTAATAGAGAGCTTGGCCAAATTCAAATTCCAATTGCAAAAGAGAATATTGAGTCCGAAATAGCATTGCGAGAAAACGGCTTTTCAGGATTAGCAAATTTTGGCGAACCCACTATTTCAGACAAGAGAAAAAGTTTTGTAAGTCTGGAAGAACCAAATGGGATAGAAACATTTCAAAGGACTATAGAGGAGATTGGACCGAAGCCTTTTCAACTTGCGGACAAAACAGTTGAAAATAATATGGCTGCTGAACGCATTGATCAATCTATAGACACGTTGAATAAACGTATGGAAGAGTTAGGTCGTTCCGTGAGGTTTTCGAAAGATAGAGAATTCGACAGAGAAGTGATTACCGTTGTTAACCCTGATAGTGGGGATATTGTGCGACAAATCCCCACCGAGTATGCAATCAGGGTTTCAGAGGGCTTGAAATCTCTTCGAGGGCTTTTGTTTGACGATAAGGCTTAAAATGTTAATGTCTAGGACGTAAAAATGCGGGACAGGCATCTTTACCTCCTTCGTTTAATGGAGAGTGTTTGTATTTTCTGTAAACAAGTTTTCTGCCATTGAAATACTCGCAAAGTAATACTGGTTCATTAACATCAATTTGGTTGCCAAATATACGTTTAAAATTGTCTGCTTCTAAATACTCCCCAGGAATCACTTCCAGCTCCTTAGTTAAAACCTTTGATCCTGAAAGAAATAGAAAAATTTCGAATATGATACCCACAACCAAAACTGTCGTGGAGATTAGCAAAAGGTTTTTAAGATTCATTGGAGCCTCTTTTAATATCAGAGTATAGAGGAAATATTTTCCGTCTTCAAATGTGTCAAGTAATGATAATTAGATTAGAGCTAATTATTTTTGGCTATAGTAGGTTCATCGAAAATCATGTGCATTTAAAAAAATATCCATGAAAACTGGCGAAATAAGTAAAGTATTTAACTTAAAGCCCGACTCTTCTATTATGGCTAATTTTCAGGCACAAAGAGATAATTTCGGAAGGCAATTTTTATGAAAAATTTATCAGCATCTAAATCTAAATATTTATTTGGTTCCTTAATAAGCGTATTTTTTTTGACAGGCTGTGCAACTGTTTTTGAAGGCACATCTCAGCCCATTTCCGTAACTCTGACTCCTGAGTCAACAATATGCAGGGTTTATAGGGAGAATAGAGAATTGGGTGCATTAACAAATAATAACCCAGTGCTCTATACACAAAGGTCTTCAAAAGAACTTGTGTTGGTATGTCATGCGCAGGGTTTCCAGCCTAGGATGTTGCGTCTAGTAAGTAATCCTTCTGGATTGGGCGCAATTGGTGCCGCAGGTGGTGGTGTTGGTGTAGTCAATACGATTTCTAATGAGTTCGGTTGGGATAATATTGTCGCTAATTCAAAATCCACGACAAGCACATATCTCGGTTTGATTCCAGGAGTCGTAGACATGATAACTGGAGCTTATTGGAGATATGATAATCAAATCAATATCGTTTTAGAGCCAACTAAGTTTTGATAAAAAATTCGTTCGATGAGTCATGATGAGTCATTATAAAGTTAAGTTTTTAGCAGTACTTAGTTATTTTACGTTTGTTATCTTGCTAGTGATTAATTTTTGTGCAGTTGCCCAAAACCAAACAAGCGAAGGCAATGATCAGTTAGACGAATCAATGGGGGAAAAAAAACCAATTAGACCTATTCAAAACTCTAATTTTTACCCTGACGAGGATGATGATGCTGGAAAAGACAAATGTTTAGTTGGAGAGTTCAGACTTATTGCTTTAAATACACCTGACCCGAGCCAGCGTAAAAGCTTTGCAGAGGCATGGATAAAGGATCAGGCGAAGTTTTGCACAATAGCTAAACTCCTCTCAATCAGAAACAACAGGGCGCAATGGTTAGGCACAGCTGACTCTATTACCATTGATGCCGAGCTTGATATTCAGCTAGAGATAGCTTTAGAGAAAAACGATGAGACATTCGCCGCCCTTTATGGTTTAAAATTACCTCCTCCTCCTCCTGACGACGAAGAAGTTCAGTAGAATAACACTAATCTAATAAAATTTAATTTTTTTGGTGAATTCACGTGGATGATTCTGTGTCCCTAATTGCTCCCGCTAGACTGCATTTTGGATTTTTAGACCCAACTGGTTTGTCGGGGCGTAAATTTGCTAGCTTGGGCCTTGTTATTGAGGGGTACAATGTAGAATTGGAGGCCAGAATATCAAATACTTTGATTCTTACCGGTGATGCTATGGATGAGGAAACTGCCAATTTTTTTAGGGCCACCATAACAAGATTAAAAAAAAAATACGGGTTTGCCGATAATTTCAAAATCGTTCTTAAGGAAAAACCTCCTCGGCACTCTGGCTTTGGCTCGGGTACCCAATTGGCATTAGCACTTAGCAGAGCATTGCTCGAAATAATTAAATTAAAGCCTAAAACCGAACATCTAAGCTTAACGGTCAATAGAGGCAAACGAAGTGGAATTGGGATTCTTGGTTTTGATAAAGGCGGATTTATTGTTGATGGAGGCAAGCTTACTGATGCTAGACAGCCACCTTTGATTTCACGGGTATGTTTTCCGAAAAACTGGAAAATATTGCTAGTTATGCGGAATAAAACCTCACACTTTTACGGAGATCGAGAAATTAAGGCAATAGAGGGGTTACCAAAAATCACTAAGGAAAAATCATCTACACTTTGCCGAGAAACTTTGCTTAGAGTTATTCCTGCAATAATTGATAAAGATTTCGAGTCATTCGCTAAGGGCTTAACTAGTATCCAGAACTTAATGGGAGAGATTTTTTTTAATGCCCAAGACGGTTCGACATTTTCTAGTCCTTCAGTGGGAAATGTGATAAGAATTTTAGCAAAGAATTTTGAGATTGGAAGCGGACAGTCATCATGGGGTCCAACTGGTTTTGCAATTTTTAAGTCTAATGATGAGCTGCAAAAAGCCCTTAAATTTTTAAAAAAAAATAATTTGTTGACAGATGGTCTTCGATTTGATGTAACTTGTGCAAGAAATAGGGGCTATCAGCTATTTAAAAATGAAAGATAGGAACCTGCTGTGTATGTGTATGCGTCCCTAAGCGGAAGAGGTGTAGTTTGCTCTTCTCAAAGATTTGGCTGTAAATTAGGTGTCATGGATGTCTTTGGAGATAAGGATTGCCTGACTTCAGCGATATTTTGGAGGCATATTGGAACTCGTTTTCCTGAGCCAACGGGCATAGACAGTAAAAATTTTTTAAACGCTCTGTCGGTTTTTAAAGTTAATGGTTTCAAAGGGTTGGTTATTGGGTCGGGGTTTGAGGGAAAACATCATTTACTGAGGGAGGCGAATGAAATTCTACCGTTGTATGCGAATCCTCTTTCGGTTTTTAAGTGCTTGGAAAATCCAATCTTATTTTTCGAAAAATTAAAATTATTAAAAGTTCCTTTCCCGCAGGTTAATTTATCGGCGGGTTCTCTTGAGGATCTGGGGCCTGGTTGGATAATGAAAGACTTAGGTTCCTCAGGTGGACGTGGTAATAAAGAACTGTTTGGAAGAAAATCCAAAAGTTCCGAGTATTTTCAGAAACAGTTTCCAGGAATGGCAGTAAGCTTATCTTTTTTTGCTGACGGACAAAATGTTATGCCACTGGGCTACAGCAAACCAGTTACCACCAAACAGAGCAATCTACCTTTTGTATTTTGTGGTTTAGATGGTCCGATTGAATTGAATCATAGTATTGATCAAGAGGCTTTGAGATTTTCCAAACTTATTGCACAGACATTCAAACTTAGAGGTTTTAATGGTATAGATTTTTTAGTATCTGATAACTCAGTGTATTTCTTGGACTTAAATCCTCGTATAACAGCATCTTTCGAGATTCTACAGGAGTCATATAGTTTCAGCTTTTTTGAAAAACATATTCATCTCACGCGTGGCATTCCATGTAATGCACGCATACCTGAAAATTTTTCAGCAATAAAAAAAAAAATAATTTCTGGATTTCGGATTATATACGCAGGCTCAGATTTTTATATGAATGAGCGTTGTCAGGAATCACTTTTTAACAATAAATTTCTAACTAATATACCAAATAAAAAATACTTCTTTAAAAAGCATGAACCAGTATGCTCTGTTTTCTTGAGAAGTAATAGTATCCTGGAGCTACAGAGGGCTTTAGATGATAAGGTTGATTTTATTCACAACAAAATAGCACAGTTAACTTAATTTTTCAGGGGAAAAACAACATGACCAATAAAGTATGCTTCGCTATAAATGATAACGCTTACCGTTTAGCAGAGTTAATGATAAAGGACTCCAAAAAGTACAACATAGGTGTCAAATGTGAGTCAAATGGAGTAAGAATATTGGATGCTGGTTTGAGCTATAAGGGCAGTATTTTGGCGGGCATAAAAATAGCGGAGATTTGCATGGGTGGATTAGGGAACATTACCTTAGGCATGGATCCAACTAGAAAAATTCCAAACACTGTTTATGTTAATAGTTCAGTCCCAGTTATAGCTTGCTTGTCGAGTCAGTATGCTGGTTGGAGTTTAAGCGTGGCGAAAGAAGATAATGCAGGGAAACCCTTTAATTGCCTTGCGTCAGGACCTGCTCGTGTATTGGCCAATAGGGAAGATTTAATTAGGGAAATAGCTTACTCAGAAATATCTCAAAAAGGGGTTTTAATTTTAGAAGTCGCATCTTATCCTCCTAGAAAAATTATCGACAAGATTATTAATGATTGCAGGTTAAATCCGGAGAATCTTGTATTAATAATAACGCCAACTACAAGCCTGGCCGGAACCACGCAGGTAGTTTCTCGGGTGTTGGAGGTTGCGATGCATAAATTGCATGCACTAAAGTTTCCTTTGCAGAATGTTGTTGAAGGTTTTGCAAATGCGCCGCTTCCTTTACCTTCAGATGACTTTCTAGAAGCCATGGGTAGAACTAATGACGCTATTCTATATGGAGGCTTAGTGCAACTTGTTGTTAGTGGAAACGATAGTGAATCCGAAGAACTTGCCAAAGCTTTACCTTCATCCAATTCCAAAGATTACGGGAAATCATTTTCTGAAATTTTTAAGTCTGTTTCATATGACTTCTATAAAATTGATCCAATGCTTTTTGCCCCTGCAAAAGTAATAATTAGTAGTTTGGATAGTGGAAAGACGTGGGTTGAGGGGAAGTTGAATTTATCTCTTTTAGAAGAGTCATGGATAGAGTTGGAAAAGTAAGTAACGAAAAAAAAAGAGAGGTTATCATTTTCTCTGACGAGATTGGTTGGCATACTGATCAGTTGCAAATTGGACTTAATCGCTCGGGAATTACAAGTAGAATTCTAAATCTTTCATCTGTTGATATTTTTATTGATTGTGCTAAAGATAAATTTGTTTTAAGAAATTTTAAGACGAATCCTAGCTGTTGTTTTGTTAGAGGTATTGAGGGAGGGACCTTGGAGCAAGTTACTCGCCGGTTGGCAATTTTGCATCAATTGGAATCTCTTGGAGTTCCTATTGTAAATTCCGGAAAGGGAATAGAAAACAGTGTAGACAAATGCATGACTAGTTTTCTTTTAAGGATGCAAGATATTTCAACTCCTGATTGTTGGGCACTTGAAGATAAGGCAACCAGCATTAAGCTTATTAATCGCCTATTAGATGAGGGTCGAAATCTGGTTATCAAACCAATTTTTGGTTCGCAAGGAATTAACGTGACGCTGATAGACGAAAAAATAAAAAACGAAAAAAATTTCGAAAAAAAGATAAACTTTGCCAAAGGTGTTTACTATATACAAGAATTTGTGGAACCAATGGGGAGTTTGTTGAGAGACTTCAGAGTTTTTGTTGTAGATGATGAGGTAATTGCCGCAATGGAGAGAAAAGGGCAGGGTTGGGTACACAATGTTGCTAAAGGAGGAGTTTGTAGAAGAATTATTCCAGATAATTTTTTGAAGAAATTAGCGATTCAGTCAATAAGAGCGGTGGGATTAGAAATTGGTGGGGTCGACATAATAGAGGATAAGAGCTCCGAAATAGGATATAAGGTTTTAGAGGTAAATGGAGTTCCTGCCTGGAAGGGGTTACAAAATGTGAGTGATATAAATATATCAGATAAAATCATCAAGTTTATGATTTCTAAGCTGAGATAAGCTTTGGTCAAGTGATGGATTATTTAGGTTTATTAAAAAAAAACTTTCTAATTGCATGCCAATTAGATGTTCAAACTCTGAAACCAGGAAATGTAAGTTTTAATTCTTCAGGGTTCGGTATGACCGGCCAGGATTTTATAAAAAGCTCCCAAGCTTGTGCATCATTATTAGTAGCGCAAGGGTTCAACCTTGGAGAAAAAATATATTTTGCTACAAAGGAGAGTGTCAAGGAAACTGGTTGTAATACAAATCTTGGGATTATTCTTTTGTGCGCGCCGGTGCTTCATGTAATGCAAAAATTGGCAGAAGAGGATTTTAAGAGATTGGTTAATCCGTTAGAATATCTTCGAGATGAGTTAATAAAAGCCATAAAGGCAATCGATTCAAACCAATCAAAATTAATATACGATGCAATTGTTCACGCAAATCCAGGCGGTCTCGGCGCAGATAGAGAGATGGATGTTAGATTAACCAATGTGAAAATTATTGATGCAATGCGGCAAGCAAAAGATAAGGACTTTATTGCAAAGCAATATTTCACTGGTTTTTTCGAAATTTTGAAGCAGCCTGTCCTACAAGAAAATTTTCGAAGACAGTGGATTAATAAAGAGAGGCCTATTAACCCATGCAGTAGACAATCTCTGACTTCCCTGATCTATTTTTATTGGCTTACTAATATTAGAGATTCTCACATTCAGCGAAAATTTGGCTTGCGTGTAGCTGAATTTGTAAGAAAAAAAACAATAAAAATTTTTCAAGACCAAATTAACTTTGAAAACGTATTAAATAAACTAAATAATGGTAAAATGAATTTGCCAAATCGGTCGAGAATTAGACAGTTCGATGAGTTCTTGAAGGTGCGCGGTTTAAATCCAGGTACTAGTGCTGATATAACTGTTTGCTCTCTTTTGATATTTGGTTTGTTAGAGCCTGATTTTTCGGCTTAGGCTAGTGGGTTAGCTGAACATCCCTTTACAAAAGGGCAGGTTTTTTATAAATTTTATTATGGAGAAATACTGATGGCAAAAATTGACCGAGTAATGGTTGGAGAGTCTCTAGTCGGTGATGGGAACGAAGTTGCTCACATTGATCTTATTTTAGGACCGCGAGGTAGTGCTGCAGAGTCGGCTTTTACCAATGCATTGACCAACAACAAAGATGGTTTTACAAGCCTTTTAGCGGTTGTAGCACCAAACTTAATGTGCAAGCCTGCAACAGTTATGTTCAACAAAGTCACCATTAAGGGTGCAAAACAGGCCGTACAAATGTTTGGTCCTGCACAAAGAGCGGTTGCTATGGCAGTGGCTGATAGTGTTGAGGACGGTACAATTCCGGCAAGTGAAGCAGACGATATTTTCGTGAGTGTTGGGGTTTTCATTCACTGGGAAGCTTCGGATGATAAGAAAATCCAAGATTACAACTATCAGGCAACTAAAGAAGCCATTGAGCGCGCAGTTTCCGGGCAGCCAACTGCGTCTGAAGTTGTATCAAGTAAAGGTTCATCGGCACACCCATTTGCTGCTTAGGTAGAATCTGGACATGAGCCGGCTATTTTTAAGAATAGCCGGCGCGTCCTATTTTTTTGGGATAATTCCGGACCCTAGTAAATAGAATATATTGTTTTCGTGACGTCTGAATTTTAAATTTTTGTTTGCCGATCTGAGCATTTCAAAACCGACAGATTCAACATCTGGATATTTTGCTGGTTTCTCAATTTGTAGCTTAATTATTGAAAGTTTGTATTTGCCCAGTAGAATCCTTGATAACTGCTCTCCAAAAGACTCGAGAAGCTTATATTTGTTGTTGGTTGCGAATTTGATAACAGTTTTACGCACACAGTCATAGTCAACGGTTTGCCTAATGTCGTCCGAATCACAAGCTGTTGGTCGTGGTATCCCCATATCGATTGTAATAATTAAGGGTTGAGGTTCAAACAATTCATCTTCACAAATTCCAATCACAGTAGACGTCTTAAGCTTGGAAATTTTGACAATGTCTAAGTCATTAAAAGAGAAATGATATTCTAAATGAGATGGCGTATTCAATTTTATTGGTTCCATTGTCATGAGATAATATCCGAATTAGTGTCCGACGATTATAAAGCTTATGAAAAAATTAAACAATGATATTTGGCATTCTGTAGCTACACAGTCTGATGGACAAAAAGTTAAAAATCAAAATTCTAAATTCGCATGGTGTTTGACTGGCTCAGGGCATTATTTGAAAGAATCTATACAGCTTTTAGATAAAATGCCCGATACAGATATTTTTTTATCCAAGGCGGCAGAGGAAGTATTACCAATGTACGGATATAGGCTTGATGATATTAAGTTAAAGCATAAGCTTTTCAGAGATAAGACATACAGTTCTGTACCTGTGGGAGCTTTGTACAAAAATGGTTATCATACAGTTATAATAGCGCCTGCGACGAGTAATACAGTTGTTAAGTGTGCTTTGGGGATATCAGATACGTTGCCGACAAATATGTTTGCTCAAGCAGGCAAACTTAATATAGAAACAATTGTTTTTGCTTGTGATACCGAACCTACTGTCATAACAGAATCACCAAAGGAATGGGTAGAGCTTAAACCACGCAAAGTAGAATTCGACAATTTAGCATTATTGAAAAACTTCAAAGAGTGTACAGTTGTGGAGACTGTAAGTGATTTACAGGTGATTTTGGATAAGCGTTTAAAACAGTTTGGATTAAATTGGATAGAATTCTCTTCCTAACAGGTAGGCTAGCTAAAGATAGCCTAGAGACAACTCTGAAGAGTATTGATCCTCCTGCATTTTCATGGGAAATTTATGAGATCGGATTGCAGGTAGCAGGTCTAATGACGGCAGACATGATTGAGCGAAGACTGGATCCTGCAAAATATGCAGGTTTCGACAAAATAATTGTCCCAGGACGATGCCGTGGAGATTTAGAAATACTCGCGGAGAAATTAGAGATCTCTATATTAAGAGGTCCAGATGAGTTGAAAGATATACCAAATTTCTTTAACAGGAGAGGTAAAAGAATTGAAATGAATAGGCATGATATTCTAATTTTTGCAGAAATAACAGATGCAACTAAATTAACTACGGAAGAAATTTTAGAAAGAGCTAAAGAGTTTGAAAGATCAGGAGCAGATGTAATTGATTTGGGTTGTTTGCCGGATACAGAGTTTCCACATTTAGAAGCTAGCATTGCTAAATTAAAAAAGCACGGGTTTAAGGTTAGCGTAGACTCTTTAAATCCAGGCGAATTGGAAAGAGGAGCTATTGCCAAAGCAGACTATCTTTTAAGCTTGGTACCAGAAAATTTGTGGATTGCTGAAAAATACAGAAAATCAATGCCAATAATTATCCCTGATAATTCTGTTGGGATGGATTCGTTGTGCGAATCAATCCGTCACTTAAAAAGAATGAGGATAGATTTTATGGCAGATTCTATTTTAGATCCTATACCTTTTGGTTTTACTGATTCGGTTGTTAGGTTCTCAAAATTAAGATCGATGTTCCCAGAGATAAAAATACTTGTCGGCACAGGTAATTTAACTGAATTGATTGATGCTGATACTATGGGAATCAACGCGATATTGCTAGGAATTTGCAGTGAGATCAGAGCCAGTGCCGTTTTGACAACCCAGGTTAGCGATCATGCAAAGTCTGTAATTAAGGAAATCGATGTCTCTCGCCGAGTAATGTTTGCTTCTAGGGAAAATCAAGTGCTGCCAAAAAATTTAACTAATAGTATGCTTACGATTCATGAAAAAAAACCTTTCCCTGACTCTTTAGAAGAAATAAAAATTACCGCTCAAAATGTGAAAGACCCGAATTTTCGTATTCAGATTACCTCAGACGGGTTGCATGTTTACAATCGGGATGGTTTGCGGTCTGGTCAAGATCCTTTTCAGTTTTACGAAAAACTTGGTGTTGAGGAAGATTCGAGCCATGCATTCTACCTCGGTGTTGAGCTTGCGAGAGCGGAGATTGCATGGAGTCTTGGTAAAAGATACGCTCAGGATAGAGGATTAGATTGGGGAGCAGCAGCAGAACCGAGAAGAGAGGACGCATTGACTCATTGTCAGCCAAAAATTAAGAAGAAAATTAGAAACAGAAAAAATATCTCAAAATGATTTATGAAGTTATTATCTCCACAATGAATGAAGATGGAAGCTCGCATGTTGCGCCTATGGGTGTTTCTCAAAAGGATGATTTTGTCGTGTTAAAGCCTTTCAAACCCTCAAAAACGCTTGAAAATATAATTACAAAAAAAATGGCTGTTATGAACATTATCACTGATGTCCGAGTGTTTGCAGGGGCTGTTACAGGACGACTAAATTTTAATTTAGTTGCACTACCAGGTGGCAAAGGTTTTTTCTTGAAAGATGCATTAAGTTACTTGACTTTGTCATTAGCTGAGATTCATGATGACGAATTGAGATCAACTTTGTATATGACAAAGGTGAATGTCACTCATCTTTCAAGTTTTAAGGGTTTTAATAGGGCACAGGCAGCGATAATTGAAGCTTCAGTGTTGATGTCTAGATTAGATCTGCTTTCACAGGACAAGATTAAACAAGAAATTAAATATCTTAAGATAGCTATTAGCAAAACAGCGGGTAGGAAGGAGATCCAGGCATGGGAATGGTTGATGGAAAAATACGAAAACTACTGTAAGGAAAGTAAAAAAAAAATAAAACTATTAGTTAGTATCAGGTCAATCGAAGAAGTTAAGGTCGTTGATGGATTAAATATTGATATTATCGATTTAAAGGAACCAAAGAATGGTCCTATAGGGATGCTAGATTATATAGATATAAAGAAAATTGTATTGGCACTTAGAGATAATAATTTTTGCGGAAAGATATCCACAACTTTCGAACTTAATGATGGACCCCTGTCCAGAAACGATATAGCTAAAATCGAGGATCTTGGTTCAGTAGGACTCGATTACATTAAAGTTGGTGTATCTGCTGATGGGAATAACTGGGCAAATTTAACGAAGTTTACAGAAAGCTTAAGTCAAATAAAAAATCGAGTTTTAGAGAGCAAACTAATTTTAGTGCTTATGATTACAGATAAGCATTCTTTTAAATTTGTCAAAAATATTTCTCCACGCTTGGTAAGAAAATTTTCTGGAATTATGATAGACACTCTTGACAAAGAGAGTGGTTCTGTTTTCGATGTTGCCAACTTTGCTGAACTAAGTACAGTAAAAAAGTTTGCTCTCGAGAATAAGATAGATTTCGGAATAGCTGGTTCATTAGATATTTCACATACCTCGTTAATCAACCAACTCCAGCCAAATTGGGCTGGGTACCGAGGTGGTGTGTGTTTGAAGAAAAGGTCAGGTCCTCTGTCCAGAGTGAGGTTAGAAAATCTTATTGATTCCTTTAGCTAGGTTTTGAAAAGGCTAAGATTGTATCAGATGCATTTGGTAATTGATCACGGAAGAAAAGGTAAACTTTTGTTTTGCTATTTTGAAAGTTCAGAGAAAAACTAGCATCCAGAATATCTAAAGATACCAATTTGTTTACTTCGGACTGATTCAGTGCATTTTTGCTATCTATGAAAGAACACCGACATGATTTTACGATAATCACGTTATTAAGCTGTAGTTCTTCGGAAATTAGTAAAGCTATGCTGTCTGATGTAATGCTCCAGTTTTTATAAGGGGAGCCAATTCGTTTTTTTAAAAAATTAAAAGTTCCTATAATAGGAACCTTGTTCTCTTTTATAACCCTATTAATTTCATTTTTTGTATTGCAAAAATGTAAGCTTGTTCTATCTATTGACGAAATGAGCAGTCCCATCTGAGACATGGAATAGAGTGCCATATCATGAGCTATATCATCTTCTAAATTGTGGTTCTTTTGAACCGATCTTATATGGTTCGCAAACAATCCTCCCCCAGGGACAATGATAGCTTTACCTTTAAAGTGGTCTGTAATAAATTTTATCCATAAATTCATGAAACCTGAATTTAAGAGACTACCCCCTAGTTTGAACAGTGTCATAAATAGGTACAAATCGCTAAAGAAAATGCAGTCGCGCAACTGTCTATGTCATCGATTTTTGATCGTGGAATTTTTATTCGGTTAGAAAATAAATCAGAATAAATTTTTATTTGACACTTTAGCTGACTTTGTATTTCCATAGCTAAAAACTTTCCCGAACCAGTAATTATAATTGGCGTTCTCGAGCTCATATTGTATTGAAATCTTACTTTTTTTAAATTCTCTATAATTTCTGAGACGAATATTTGCTTTATCTGCTGAGCGAGCGCATTCAATTCTTCAACAGTTACATCATGTGTGTCTAATCCAATGATTCTAGCTAATCTTTGTCGTGTCGCAAGCAAGGTTTTATTTTTTCCATCGCATGTTGGGTACAGATCATATTTTGGATTTAATTGTTTTGTCAACCTAAATAGATCGGCAGTCGAAGCGAAATTTTCTCGTATGATGTTTGTCATTTTTGATCTGAAAAGTAGTTGCCTTCTAATTGAACTTATCGATGTTCTATAAACTCCTAGGTATACTAATTCGCCTCTTTGTAAACGTGAGAAATCAGTTGAGGAAGTTGGCGATAGAATTTTTCCAAACTGTATAGGAATAATATCTGTTGTGGTGCTACCAATATCGATTAAGAAACAATTCCTTTCTATTTTCGATAAAGCGTCGGCAGTTGCATGCCAATTAGAGGAAGCGATTTCTTTGTAGTTTTTAAAATTTTGATTGAAATCCTTAAGACCGTTTGTCGAGTAGATTTTTAATTTCTCGGAATTAAAAGTATTTTTGATAATAGCAAGAATCTTTCTTACACCTTCTCTTCGATCCCTAAAGCAGTCTGTCATTTCTGCAGTCATTACGATATTTATTTGAATATCTTCTTCCATGGTCCACTTCTTTTTAATCTCTATTAAGGTGGATACTAGAGTATTTTGTGATTCCCATATTGGTGTTTTAAATAAGTTAACCTTACTTAATTTCAGAATTACATTGTTTTTTATTAAGCACGCTTTCAGGTGAGCTCCTCCGATATCTAGGCCTATTGAACTAGTCATACCAAATCTTTTATTTCAAATGAATTCAAAATTTTTACGGCGGTATTATCTCTATTGTATTTTGAAAGCCCTATATACGAACATGTAAGTCTCGGATTGATTTCGATAATACTTATTTGGGAATTCTCGTTTAGAATAAAGTCAACACCAATAAAGCCTCGTAAGTCGCTTATATTCACAACGATTAAATGAAGGGTTGGAAGAATATTCTCACGTAACCTTTTAAATAATTTGCTTTCTACAGGTTCGACACCTGTATAGATGAGTTTTCCTAAATGATTTACAGTTATATGTTGTTTGTTTATAGACAAGATATCAAAACCTGAAAGTCTGCAATTAAGGGATACGCTATATGCTGTGCCTTCTACCCACTCCTCTAGGAAGAAATACGATTGTTTTTTATAGAGTGTGTGAATAATATTCTTTTCATTCTCAATTATATATGTATCTGTGGTACCAGCCCCATCGAGAGGTTTACGTACTGCTTTAATATAATTATTTTTCCTTAATGATTTGAGGGTAATTTCATCTGGCGTACTGATACCTAAAGATTTTAAATATTTTTTTGTTTCTAGCTTATTAGAGGTAAGACGAATTGCGTGCAAACCAGATCCTATCCAAAGTTTCTTTTGTGATGCAATGTGAAAACGCTCGAGTTCACCATCACTTTCTGGTGCAATAACCCATACCAAATCAATTTTGGGAATAACTTCTGAAAAAAAATCGAGAGCCGTTTCTCCGAATTTTTGTTTTCCAATGGTTATATTTAGCTGTTTAATATGTTTGAGGTCAGAGTATAATGCATCTAGCATTGCCTCACCTTGCATTTTCATTGACTCGAACTCTTTTTGAGAAAGAAGCTTGGGCAATTTTTTGATATTCTTTAAGTTTGCAGTAATGGACTCGAAAATTAATAAATTCAACACTTTTATGTCTTGTAAAATTATTCCTGTTGTTGATCTTCGGAATGGCGTTGCCGTAAGAGCAGTCGCTGGAGATCGCGCAAATTATAAGCAACTAGATAATGCAGCATTTAAATCAAATGACTTGTGTCGAATTATAGAGGTTCTCTTAAAGTTGTCAAGATCCAATGTTCTGTACGTTGCAAATCTTAATGGCATAGCTGGGGATGATTCATACGATTGTATTTTGTACGAAATTTTGAGGAAATTTAGGAAGGTAGAGATTTGGGTTGATAATGGATTCCAGAATCTCGGAGAGTTGAGAAGTTTTTATAAGAGATTTTCTACTTGGTGTGAAAAAAAGGGTTATAGCCTGTGCTCTGGGGAGAATTTAGTACCAGTTTTTGGTACAGAAACGATAACCGATAGTTCATCGTACAAAAAAATATTTTCGACCCTTGATGAAGCTGTCTTGTCTATTGATAAAAAAAATAATGTAATCTTGGGATTAGTTACAATAGATACAATATTAGGACTGCTACCAAAAAGAGTGATTTTAATGAACCTAGATAAAGTCGGAACAGATTCTGGGCCTGATCTAAATTGGCTAAAAAACATGACTCAAAGAAATCCTAAAGTTGAATTTTATGGGGCAGGGGGTTTGAGGGGTCGAGGAGATTATGAAATTGTTGCCAGATACAAAGCCGCAGGATGGTTGGTAGGTAGTGCGCTTTTTAATTCTATGATGGATTTTGGTGATGAGTAATTCATTCTGGGCATGCCCTTTTTGTGCTTTGCACTGTGACGATCTCGTTGCTCCAAAGCTTGATAATAAGAAGGTTTTGAATGTTAACAAGTGTATAAAGGCTTCAAAGGGTCTTTCCGGATTTAATATTAAAAGTAAACAAAACAAATTTGGTTACCTATATGGGCAGAAAGAGATTATTCAAAATCTTACGGCTGAAGCATCTAAAGTACTTTTCTCCTCTCAGTCCCCTTTTTTTGGGGGGCTTGGATTAGATATTTTAGGCTCGAGGTCTGTAATCAAGTTAGCCCAAGAATGTAACGCCACAATAGATCATATGCACGGAGATTCCATTTCAGCTGTGCTGAGGAGTTTTCAAGCGAAAGGCACAATTTTTACAACATTGTCTGAAATTAAATCAAGAGCAGATTTAATAATTTTTTTAAAATCTGAGCCTAATGAGCGTTTGCCCAGGTTTGCTGAATTAATAGATCTACGCAATAAAAAGTCGTGGACGATTAAAGCCAAATCGATCAGCAATATTACGTCTTGTGACTTTAGTTTTTTAGAGGGGATGAGATCCATACTTAATCTATTAAGAAATAACCTTTCAAGCCCAAATGTAGATGATGACCATGAGTTAGTAAATTTAGTGAGAAACAGTTCATACTGTACATTTGTTTGGGATCCCCAGGAATTTGGTGAACTGTCAGAATACATCGCCAATACTTTGATGGAGATTGTCAAAGAGATTAACCAAAAAAAAAGAGCAGGTATTTTGACTCTCGGCAGTGATAACGGTGGTTTGAGTTTTCAAAACACTCTTTCATGGATGACAGCAAAATCAATCAGGTCAAAATTCTCTACGAAATCCTTGCACTATCAGCCTGAATTATTTTCACTAAAACACTGTTTGGAACTTAAAACTATCGACAGCATTTTTTGGTTTTCGTCTTTCTCCGATAGTTTGCCAGATGAAAATGTTTTAAATTATCCTTTTGTCGCAATAGGGCCAGAGAGTATGGGAAAGAAATATTCAAAATTTTTTAAAGAAAATAAACATTCTATATTCATTCCAATAGCTACGCCAGGAGTAAACAGTAATGGGTATATCATACGATGTGATGGAGCCGCAATTATTCCTTTGAAAAAATTAGTTGATGACAAAATACACACGGTAGAAAAACTAATATCGCAAATTATCGATAACATGTAGAGAAAATAAAGATATGAAGGAAATTAAATTTATTAATGCTAGAGTTATAGATCCTATCCAAAATAAAAATAATGTTCTCGAAACAATTTTCATTAACTCTGAGGGAAAGATAGGGAATATGCCATCAAGTGATGAGTGTGATGTAATTGATTGTCGCAATTCAATTATGATGGCAGGCGGGATTGATCTTCATACCCACATTGGAGGTGGAAAAACTAATATTGCGAGAATGTTAATGCCAGAAGGCTTGTGTAAATCGAACGGATTCGAATATGGGAATAAGGGAGAATCTGTTCCAGGAACCATTGACACTGGCTATAGATATGCCGAAATGGGTTACACTGCGGCTTTTGAACCTGCAATGATCTTTTCAAATGCTCGGCAGGCTCATCTTGAGATGGGTGATGTACCAATTATTGATCACGGTGCGTACGTGATGCTAGGTAATGATGAAATTTTTCTGGAAATGCTAGCGAAAAAGAAAGGACATAGTCTAATTCGCGATTATGTTGGTTGGAGTATTCATGCAAGTAAGGCTATGGGAGTAAAGGTTGTCAATCCTGGGGGAATTTCTGCTTTCAAGTTTAATCAACGATCTCTTGATTTGGATGAAAAACATAGTCACTGGGGCTCGACACCTAGAGATATAGTTCATGAGCTCGCCTTATCCTTACAAGAGCTGGGTGTTCCTCATCCGTTACATATTCATGCAAGCAATTTAGGAGTTCCTGGTAATATTAAATCAACTATTGAAACAATTGACGCATTAGAGGGGATAAGAGGACACCTTACTCATGTTCAATTTCATTGTTACGGTTCTGAAGGACCCAAAAAGTTTTCGTCTGCCTCACTGCAATTAGCGGAGAAACTTAAGAGTTCAAAAAATATTTCTATTGATGTCGGCCAAATTATTTTCGGGCAGACCGTTACGACTTCTGGGGATACTATGAAGCAACACAGTAATAGAAACAATGCAAATCCAAAAAAGTGGGTTATGGGTGATATTGAATGTACTGCTGGTTGTGGAGTGGTCCCCTTCAAATACAAGGAAAACAGCTTTGTTAACGCATTACAATGGGTTATAGGATTAGAGATATTTCTACTTGTCGACGATCCATGGCAGGTTGTTTTGACAACGGACCATCCGAACGGTGGCCCATTTACATCTTATCCTCATTTGATAAAACTTTTGATGAATAAGGAGTTCAGAGACGAACAGTTACACCAATTACATCCAGATGTTATCGAGCATTGTATTTTGAAAGATATAAAGAAAGAGCTTTCATTATATGAAATTGCAATAATGACTCGTGCTGCTCCAGCAAAAATTCTTGGGTTAGTTGATAACGGCTCTCTAGCAAAAGGAATGCATGCTGATATAGTTGTTTATAAAGAGGATGCTAATCAAGAATATATGTTTTCAACTCCAGAGTACGTGTTTAAAAACGGAAGATTGGTCGTACGAAACGGAAAATTAGTTAGTTGTCCAAAACCTGGGTTGCACTATTTAAATATAAGTTTTGATAGAGGTATTGAAAATTATTTAAAGAAATATTATGAGAAAAATTGTGTTGGGCAATTTAGAAATGGGTTCATTACTGAAAGTGAGATTGACTTATTCCTAGATGGTGGAGAGAAAATGTCACGAAAGATTTGAGGAATTTCAAAGAAGAAAATGCTAGTAAATGGGGTAAAAATTTTTGATACTTTCGCTGAGGCATTTCCAATGCGTGCAACCAGATTAATCGTTACGGCTTACAATGCCGAGTGGGCAATGCATGGGGCAATTTCAATGACAGGCTTTGCGACCTCTGTTATTGCATGTGGGTGTGAGGCGGCAGTTGAAACTACTTTAACAGCTAATGAGACTCCAGATGCGAGGCCTGGCGTATCTGTTTTAGTATTTTCCATGTCTAGCAAAGAGTTAGTAAAGCAAGTTGAAAATAGAGTTGGACAATGCATTTTGACGTGTCCTACTAGTAGTATATTTAATGGTATGCCAGAAGGTGAAGAGTTTGCGCTCGCAAAAAATCTCAGATTTTTTGGAGATGGTTGGCAGATCTCAAAGGTAATTAGAAATAAACGATATTGGCGAATACCAACCATGGATGGAGAATTTGTGGGGGAGGAGACTGCTAGGTATAAAACAGCAATCGGAGGTGGAAACATTTTGATATTGGCCAAAGATATTAAATCAGCCTTGTATATTTCAGAAATTGGAGTTGGCGAAATTAATAATTTAGAAAATGTAATTGCGCCGTTTCCAGGTGGAGTTGTGCGATCAGGATCAAAGGTAGGGAGTAAATATAAAGCTCTTGTGGCTTCAACAAATGATAAATTTTGTCCTTCCCTGATTGGGATCACAAAAGATTCAATATTGACTGAATCGGTAGGCTGTGTGTTAGAGATCGTTATTGACGGTTTATCAGAGGAAGATATTAAGGTTGCTATGTTTAATGCTATGAAAAAGATGATTGGTGTGGGTCGTGAAAAGGGCTTGATTGGACTATC